>JBAQGR010000225.1:0-13530 GCA_049287895.1 Desulfatitalea sp. | reverse complement strand
GCGCCCATTTACAGATCGTGGCCGACGGCACCTACAACAACGATACCGCCATTATCTTCAATTATGCCCAGCAGGTGATGGCCGCTGCCAATGAACGCCTTATGGATCGTCAAGCGCCGCGCCCTCTATCGTCTCCAGCGGTGGTGCTATCTGCACGCGCCTGGTACAACCCCAACCTTGAGAGTAAATTCTACTATGTGCCCGGCCTGATCGCGGTGATGCTGCTGGTCATCAGCATGCTGCTGACCAGCATCGCCATTGTGCGCGAAAAAGAGATTGGTACCATCGAACAGGTGATGGTCACCCCCATTCGGCGCATCGAATTTATCCTCGGAAAAACCGTTCCCTTTCTAATAACCGGATTGATCACTTTGACCACCATGTTCACCGTGGCCATGCTGGTCTTCAAATTACGCGTCCAGGGAAGCATTGCGCTGCTCTATTTCGCGACGGCCCTTTATATCGTGGGCAACCTGGGCATCGCACTGCTGGTCAGCGTCAGCGCGCACACCCAACAGCAGGCCATGCTCACCACCTTTCTGATCCTCATGCCGGCGGTGCTGCTAAGCGGGTTCATCTTCCCCATACGCAACATGCCGGTGGCTATCCAGGTGCTCACCTTTATCAACCCTGTGCGCTGGTTTTTGCAGATTGTGCACGGAATCGCCGTGCGTGGCGTCGGGCTGTCGGCTCTTTGGCCGGCATTCTGCGCCCAGGGGGCTCTGGCGATTACCTTTGTTACACTGGCAATTGCAAAGTTCAAAAAGACCTTGGCATAACTTCCTCGTGTCCGGCCGTGGGCCGGTGGGATCACCAGTATCTTTGCGAGTTATTTTTCATTGTATTTTAATACCATTAAGCCATTTTATACTTAATCCAATACTGTATTTTTAGGGCATTTATTTAGTATTGCCTTTTCGCATTTTACAGGTATAATATTTTTTACACACCCACCACCCCATCCATCGAGGCGCTGTTGCAGTTGAATCCTCATTTAATTGCCATAGGGTTCGATTCAAACCGTCGGTAAAAAGGAGAGGTGAAAATGAAGGAGTTAATTAGTTTCATTGCGCAGTCGTTGGTGGACCATCCCGATGAAGTCTTGGTTTCTGAGATCGAGGGTAACCAGACCACGGTGTTGGAATTGAAGGTCGCCAAAGAAGATCTTGGAAAGGTAATCGGCAAACAGGGAAGAACCGCCCAAGCGATGCGCACTATTCTCAGCGCAGTATCCTCAAAAATCAAGAAACGCACTGTGCTTGAAATTATCGAATAGCTCAGGTCAAATCATTGCAAGATCAGAGGGTCGGCGGGCAGTGGATGGATACGGAACCAATCCACTGCCCATCGATCAATTGTGGCCATGGCGCCCAATTAAAATCATCCCTGCGCCGGCCGGAAATAGACCATCAATCGCCGGTCCCTTCCCATGAGTAGCATTCGCTATTGTTGGGCGTGACTCGATGAAACCGTTTAAAGCGCCAAGATCAACGGGTACAAATCCCGTGGCAATGGGATTCGCGCGCTGGTCAGCTTTTACGAAAACCGGAATGGACCAGGGCGGCCTTGATGAAGTCCCTGAAGAGCGGCTGTGGCTCCATGGGGCGTGATTTGAACTCGGGATGAAACTGACATCCCAAATACCAGGGATGGTCCTTAAGCTCGACAATTTCCACCAGATCCCCATGGGGGGAGGTGCCGCTGATGATCAGCCCCGCCTCTTCCAAGCGTGATCGGAATTGATTGTTGAATTCATATCGATGGCGATGGCGCTCGGAGATCTCTTGCTTTTCATAAGCGGCAAACGCCAATGAGTTCGGTACCAATTTGCAAGGATACGCCCCCAGCCGCATGGTGCCTCCCTTGGCGGAGTTCATGTCCCGCTTTTGGATGGTTTGGGATTGATCGTCAAACCACTCGGTCATTAGATAGATTACCGGAAAAGGTGTTTTCTCATCGATCTCGGAGCTGTGGGCCCCCTGCATGCCGGCTACGTTGCGGGCAAACTCCACCACGGCGATCTGCATTCCCAAACAGATACCGAAGTAGGGCACTCTCTTCTCCCGTGCATGCCGGGCCGCAGTGATCTTGCCTTCGATCCCCCGGGAACCAAATCCGCCCGGTACCAAAACACCGTCGGCGCCAGCCAGTTTTTCAGCACAGTTGTCGGTGGTGATGCACTCTGAATCCACAAAGGTCAAATTCACACGGCATTTATTGGGCAGCCCGCCGTGCATCAGCGCTTCATTCAGGCTTTTGTACGATTCGGTCAAATCGACATATTTGCCCACGATGGCGATGGTAACGGCATATTCGGGATGTTCCACCTGCTGACACAGCTGCTCCCAATTCTCCAAGCGCGGTGTGCGTGTCCAGATGTTGAGCAGTTCGACGATCTTGCTGTCCAGCCCCTCCTTGTGAAAGATAAGCGGAACTTCGTATATGCAATCCACATCTTTGGCGGTGATGACCGCATCGGTGCCCACGTTGCAAAAGAGAGCGATTTTAGCCTTGATCTCCTTGGAGAGATAACGATCGGTACGACAGAGCAAAATGTCGGGCTGGATGCCGATGCTGCGCAGCTCTTTCACGCTGTGCTGGGTCGGCTTGGTTTTGAGCTCGCCCGCGGTGCCGATATAGGGCACCAAGGTCAGATGAATGTAAAGCACATTCTCTTTGCCGGCATCGGCGCGGAACTGGCGGATCGCCTCTAAAAACGGCAGGCTTTCGATGTCACCGATGGTTCCCCCAATTTCGACGATGACGATATCCACGCCTTTGGAGACCATGCGGATGCTGCTCTTGATCTCATCGGTAATATGGGGAATCACCTGAACGGTGCCCCCCAGGTAGTCGCCGCGTCGTTCTTTGGTGATCACCTGGTGATAGATCTTGCCGGTGGTAAAATTGTTGTCGTGCCCCAAACGCGCGTGGGTGAAACGTTCGTAATGCCCCAGGTCGAGATCGGTTTCAGCGCCGTCGTCGGTGACAAACACTTCCCCATGCTGAAAAGGGTTCATGGTGCCGGGGTCCACATTGATATAGGGATCAAGCTTTTGCAGGGTCACGGTCAAACCACGACTTTCCAGCAACGCCCCGATGGAGGCCGAAGCCAGCCCTTTGCCCAAAGAAGAGAGTACGCCCCCTGTCACGAAAATAAATTTGGCACCCTTTTCGCCCATGCGCTCCGTTTCGCCTCCGGTTTGTAGTAAGTTCTCTATCTTGTTACCACAAAGGCCTTGGTTGTGGAAGTGGGTTTCTCGTGGTCAGTTGAAAGAAGAAACGGTCAACCAGACCCCTCCGCGGGATCATTAAAAAAACGATGTAATTCAAAAAGCTAATCGCCGAACTTTTTTCTAAACTCTTCGATGGTCTGCTGTACTTCCTGGGATGAGTCCGAATCAGGAGGCGGTGACGTACCGGCGGACGCGGCTTGGGGGTAAGTGTCCATCAAGCGGGGGATATCGAACAGGTCCGGCGCCAAAGAGGCGTTGACCTGGATCTGCGTAACCCGTATTCGGCGGATCAATATTTGATTGTGAAACGTTTCGACTTGCAGAGGATACCACAGATCACCCTTTTTCTGCCAATCGCTGTAAACGAACTCCAGCCTGTCATTGGGATCGGTGGAAGAAACAAGCAACCAGCGCATGGGCAGAAAACGCTCTTTGTCCACCCAAACCTGGGATCCCGACATATCGGGGTATTGGGCGCCGATCACATAAACGATGCGATCATCGGAGCGCCCCAGGCTGGTTTTGCCCACATCCATGCCATGCGACAAGAGAATCTTAAGCAGCATTGGACGGGATCGGTATAAAAGCAGATCCTTGTAGCGGTCGAAACGGCCGGTCGCATCGGCGGTGCGCTGACCATCGATGACGGTAAGCGTTTGGCCTTGGGCAACCACATGGATGCGCTCGGTCTCTTTATAGTGGGTATCCGAACGATATCGGTCGGGGAAAGCATAACTGAGTGTTTCGGTGAGTTCCAGCGGGTGATCGGCGATGGCCTTATCCTCGACGACCACTGTCTGCTCCACGCGCAGAGATTGAGCACTTGAAAGGGCCTGGACCATCAACTCCAGAATGTGTGGACCCGCAAGCACATTCCCGCAAGCCGGGAGCGGCACCGCCAGAATAAAACAGATCAGCAACAGTCCGAGCGCTCTGAGACCGGGCGGAAACGTTCGTCTGGGTGAGCGTTTCCGTCCGGCCCCCAAACCCTTGCGCAATACAGCCATGGGCTATCTTTTTCTCCGCGTTGACAATTGAAACGACAACCGGCCCAAGGGAGTTTCGGGTCTAATCACACAGAAAAATATCCTGGGCATAGCGCGCCGCCACCCCCAACTCCTCTTCGATACGCAAGAGCTGGTTGTATTTGGCGACACGATCGGTGCGGGACATGGAGCCGGTCTTGATCTGTCCGGCATTCACGCCTACGGCCAAATCCGCGATAAAGCTGTCTTCAGTCTCCCCGGAACGATGGGAAATAACGGTCATATACCCCGCCTGCTTGGCCATCTCAATGGCATCCAGCGTTTCGGTCACCGTGCCGATCTGGTTCAGCTTGATCAGGATAGCGTTGGCCACCCCCTCTTCGATGCCTTTGGCCAATATTTTGGGGTTGGTCACGAAGATATCGTCTCCAACCAGTTGGATCACTTCGTCCAGCTGTGCGGTCATCGCTTCCCAGCTTTTCCAATCCTGCTCTGCCAATCCATCTTCGATGGACAGGATGGGATATTTTTCGATCAGGGTGGTGTAGTAGGCGATCATCTCCTCCGAACTCAGGGAACGGTTTTCCGATTTAAGCACATATTTGCCCTGTTTGTAAAATTCGCTGGCAGCGGCATCCAGGGCCAGACCAATCTCTTTGCCCGGAGCATAGCCGGCCTCCTGGATTGCCTGGATGATATAGGCCAAGGCCTCCTCATTGGAACCCAGGTTAGGTGCAAAACCGCCCTCGTCGCCCACCGATGTGCTGAGCCCCTTCTTTTTGAGGATCTTTTTCAAGGCATGAAAGGTTTCCGCGCCCATCTGGACTGCCTGGGATAGCGATTTGGCGCCGAAGGGCACGATCATGAACTCCTGGATATCCAGATTATTGGAGGCGTGCGCCCCGCCATTGACGACATTCATCATGGGTACGGGCAAGGTCCGCGCGTTGATGCCGCCCAGATACTGATACAGCGGCAAACCGCACGCCTGGGCCGCGGCGCGGGCCGCGGCCATGGAGACGCCGAGGATGGCGTTGGCGCCCAACTTGGCTTTGTTCTCGGTGCCGTCCAGGGCGATCATGGCTTGGTCGAGTACCACTTGGTCGGCCGCATCCATGCCGACAATGGCGGTGGCAATGGTGGTGTTGACATTTTTCACCGCGTTCTGCACCCCTTTGCCGCCATAGCGTTTGGCACGGGTGCTGCGCAACTCCAAGGCCTCACGGGTGCCGGTGGAGGCGCCCGACGGCACGGCGGCTCTGCCCGTGGCGCCGCATGCCAAGGTGATGTCCACTTCCACCGTCGGATTTCCACGGGAATCCAATATTTCCCGGCCCCTTACGTCAATGATTTCTGTCATGGTGTCCCCCTCGTTCGCGACAAATTCCCAACTCCGTCTCCATCCGACGCTTCGGGCGTATGCATTGCGCGTGCAGCCGAAGTGATTCTCTTCAATGGAAAGGCATTGAAAAATGCCGCCTGTTTAAAAATGCTTTTTATTTGGACGCTTCCCTTCTCTCGAGGGAAACGCGGGTGTAATACTTTTACAGCAGGTGTCGACGCACCGCAGGAAGCAATCCCGTTAGGCAGTTTCAATGGGTGTCAATGGCACGGCAATGGAGTTCTGTGGCCCTTGCCTTGCTGCTTGACATTTTTGGGGCGCATGTTACTCTGCCGGCCAAGGGTTGTCAAGGAGATGACCTGCTTTTTAAGGTAGTTACTCGACTACCCCATATTTGTTAACAAGCGGTGCGGCAAGCATTAAAAGGGGGAATGGCAGCGACCATGGAGAGCAAGAGTCTATATCATGAAGGCCACCTGTTCGTGGCTGCCATCCGTATCTTGGAACGCCGCCATGGCGCCCCGCCGGCCTTGGACCAGATTTCGGAGTTGCTTCAGATTTCCGCCGAGCAGACCGGCTTGATCAGCCGGCGTCTGCGGGACGCAGGGATTGTAGATCAGGTGGAAGGGGCCTTTGACGATCGCTGGGTAGTGGCGGACCACCTTCGGCTCGAGCAGTTGCCGCGTGAAATCGAAGTGTCCGAACTGGATAACGCGCTGAAGAAATTTCAGTCCGAACGCAATAAGCTCGCCACTAAGGTGGAATCGATCAAGGAGCAGCAGGCCCAAAAGAAGAAAGAGCTGTTCGCCGGTCTAGAAAAAAAGTTAAAAAAAGATCTCGCCAAGGATTAGCGCCGCCCACCATCAGGCCTTCACTCGGCGGATGGCAGCACCCAGTTGCTGGAATTTGACTTCCAAGGACTCGTAACCGCGATCCAGGTGATAGACGCGGTTTACTTCGGTGGTGTTGTCGGCCACCAGCCCGGAAAGAATCAAGCAGGCGCTGGCCCGCAGGTCAGTGGCCATCACCGGCGCCCCGGACAAGCGCGCGACCCCTTTAATCAACGCCGAATTGCCTGTAACCGTGATATCGGCGCCCATGCGCTGCAACTCGCTCACATGGATAAAACGATTCTCAAAAATGGTCTCGGAGATCAGGCACGATCCTTGGGCCACCGTCATCAGCACCATGAACTGGGCCTGCATGTCGGTGGGAAAGCCCGGGTATGGCAGGGTCTTCACATCCACGCTCTGGATGGGCGCCCCACCCTGAACGCGAATCTGCGATCCGTGCACATCGATTTGGGCGCCCGCCAAGCGCAATTTATGGATCACCGCCTCCAGATGCTCGGGCTCGGCCCCTTGAATGGTGACATCGCCTCTGGTCAGCGCAGCGGCAGTCATCAGTGTCCCGGTTTCGATGCGGTCGGGGATAATGGCCGCCGACACCGGATGCAGACGCTCGACGCCCTGGATGACGATCTCGGAGGTGCCGGCCCCCTGGATACGCGCCCCCATCCGGTTGAGAACATCGGCCAGCGCCTTTACTTCCGGCTCACAGGCGGCATTGCGCAGCACTGTGGTCCCTTCAGCCAGAACAGCGGCCATCATGATATTCTCGGTGCCGGTGACGGTCACCATGTCAAAGTAAATCTGCGCACCTTTTAATTGCTCGCAGACCGCTTCGACATACCCATGGGCCAGATCGATGCGCGCACCCAACAAGGCAAGTGCCTGCAGATGCAAGTTGATGGGCCGCGCGCCAATGGCACACCCACCGGGCAGCGAGACCCGCGCCCGTTTCAAACGCGCCACCAGCGGGCCCAGCACCAGAATGGAGGCGCGCATCTTGCGCACCAGGTCATAGGGTGCCTCATGGTTGTTCAAACCGCCGGCATCCACCTGGACCGTGTGGCCGTCCATCCCACACCGCGCTCCGAGATGGGTGAGCAGTTGCAGCGTGCTTTGAATGTCCCGTAAAACGGGAACATTGGTAAAGGTGTTGGGGCCGTCGCAAAGCAGGGCCGAAACCAAAATAGGCAGGGCCGCGTTCTTTGCGCCGCTCACCTGTACAGTGCCTTTGAGCCGGCGCCCCCCTTGAACGAGGATTTTATCCATAAATCAATCGTCTCCGACAAATCATATCGCGTAATAGTTGCCCGCCTATTTATCACGATTCACCGCGCAAACAAGCAAAAAGCGCTCTCTCCCCAAGGGGGGAAGGAGCGCTTTAAAAATACTGATGGCAAGGGAAACCACGGAAAGGCTTAATGGTGGTGTCCGCCGCCTTTTCCCTTGGCCGTATCCACCACCGCTTTAATGACGCAATAGGTCATGCCCAGTCCAATCACCGTGAGGGCATACCACAAGCCGCCATGAAACACATAGTGGCCCATATCCCATACCCATTCGAAGCAAATCGGTAACATTTATCTTCTCCTTCCGGCCCGACCTTAGGCCGCGGCCTCTTCGGCCTTATCGGCGGCAATGGGGTTCAACTCCCTCTCCTGCGGGAAAACGGGCAGGTAGCGATAGGAGATCATGATCAGCATCACACCATAGGCCACGGGCAGAATGGTGGTGGCCACCTCCTGCCAGCTGGGCATATAGAGCACCCAAGTGTCGAAAGTCATCACCGGTACGGCCATGGTTTGCAGCACCATGACCCAGCGGTTGAGCGAGACGCCGACGATACCCAAAAATGTGGCCAATACGCGGCAAAAGGTGTTCTCCCGGGTGGGCTTGAAGACCAGCAGCAGACCGGGCAGCCAGCCGCACAGGACGATCTCCGTGAACAGAATCCATTGGCCGTAAAGCGCATTGTTCTTATAGAAGGCCTGCCACTCCAATCCCTGAGCAGGTGCGGTTATGTACATCCAGTAGAGGGTATCCGCGCTTTTGGCGATGATGTAGGTCAGGATCATCCAGCCGGAGATCTTAGCCAGCAGGAAGATCACATTGTCTTTGACCAGTTTCTTGCGGGTGATCTTTTCGGTCAGCCAAGTGATAAAGAGGGTAAACGAAGGGCCGAAGGCTGCCGCCGACCAGGTGAAGAGGAAGAAGGTGTAGGGCCAGATGAGAATATGTTCGCGATAGGCAAAGGGCCGGCCGAAGAGCACACCGGAGACGCCGCCCAAAGATCCTTGGTGGAAGAAAGAGAGAAAGGCACCGGTGGCCGCGAAAACCGCCATGACCGAGTGCATGTTGTGGCTCAGGTTATGGAAGAAAGGCACTTTGTCGATCTGGCGGTTTTCTAAAACCAGGGGAATGTATTCGATGGTCAGGACGACGAAATAGCACGAGAGGCAGAAGGCCACTTCAGTGAGCATGGAGTGCACGTTGGCATGCCAGAAGATAAACCAACTGCGCAGGGGCTGGCCGACATCGATAGCCAGAATCAGCAACGCCGAGCTGTAGCAGATAAAACCGATGAGCACGGCGTAGTTGATGATGTATTTAAGATCATCCTTGCCGATTACATATTTGAGCAAACCGGAAAAGAAAGCGCCGCCGCCCAGGGCGATCACCGCCAGGTCGGCCCAGATCCAGAGGGCAAAGCCATAGTAATCGTTCATGTTGGTCTGGTTCAGTCCTTTGATCCAGCACAGCAGCATGGCATAGACCCCCCACGCCAGGACGAGCCCCACCAGAACCAGGCCCAGCAGGAATTTCCACAGGGCACACCGTTTGACGCCCTCGGGTATCAATGCAGAATCCATAAGGTTGTGCTCCTTGTCCACCTTACGAGGTTGTTAAAAACGTCCCCTCGGGCTCAATATCTACGTTGGGGCGAGACGTCCAATCCTCGAAATACTACATGTATGTCTGTGGTTGGCCGCCTCACCCCGCCGTGCCTGCCACGACGGGCTTGGGCGTGGATCTTGAACCCGATTGAACATTTTGAAACAACCTCTTACGATTGAATTAACTTTGATCGCGGTCCCTTTTTCCCCGGTCTGTGGGGGCCCAGGGCTGCGCGTGCCTCTCCGGATTAGCCGTGTTGCTTGGGCGGATGCAACGCATCAGGCTGTTCGTTGGCCAAATAGTTATCGCCGGCCCTGCGCACCCAATCGCGGCTGGAGAGATAGTACACCTTGGTATCAGTACCCAGCCGCTCCAGCAAACGAAACGCACGCGGGTTCTTGGATTTATAATGGTTGTGCGTATCGGGCTGCACGAGCTGGTGCACGGCATGCGCCGGATTGTTCAAATCACCGAACACGATGGCACCGGCCGGACACGCCTGGGTACAAGCCGTCTGATACTCCTCTTCGTGGACTTCCCGAGAGCCATCCAGATAGGCCTTATCCCTGGCCAACTGGTAGCGGTGAAAGCAGAAGCTGCACTTTTCCACCACGCCGCGCATGCGCGGCGAGACGTTGGGGCTCAGATAGCGCTCCATGCCCTCGGGCCAGACCGGGTCCCACCAGTTGAAATATCGGGCATGGTAAGGACAGGCAGCCATGCAGTAACGGCAACCGAAGCAGCGGGTGTAGATCTGGCTGACGATGCCGGTATCGGCACTATAATCGGTGGCCGTGGCCGGACACACCGACACGCACGGCGAATGACCTTCGTGCTGCCCCGCGCAATGCTGGCAGGGCCTGGGCAGGTAACACACCTCGGTGTCGGGGAACTTCTTCCCATTGGAAAGCTTATAAACCCGAATCCACGTGATGCTCAGCAGCTTGTCGGTCTCGTCTTGTTTGAACGGCACGTTGTTCTCGGCAAAGCAGGCCACCATGCAGGAGCCGCATCCCGTGCATTTGTCCAGATCGATGGCCATGCCGTAGCGTTTGGGTCGATGTTGATTCTGCGTCTGCGTCTGTTTCATCAGAACCTCATTTCAGCGATTTGAGCCCTTATCGAACTGGCTACTATGCTTTGGTCAGCTTGGCCCGGATACCCCAGGCCGCGTCCAGACCGGAAGCCGGATCTTCCACCGGACCGATGAGCTGGTTGACATTCACGCCTTTGCCGGCCAGAAAGCCGTCGAAAGCCGTATGCCCCAAACCGCGGGGCATGCACACAAGGCCCGGCATCACACCTTCGTCGAGATGCACGCGCACCGCGGCATTCCCCACCGGAGTGCAGAGCAAGGCTTTGTGGCCTGGCCCCAAACCCAAGGAGGCCGCGGTTTCCGGATTAATGGCCGCAAAGCCATCCTGGCCTTTGAGCACTGTTTCCTCCACGGTTTTAAGCATGAACGGAGGTGTGCCCACCTGGCCGCCGGCCAGCCGGATCGAATCATAGGGGATGAGTTGCAGCGGATAATCGGTTTTGTCACCAGCCGTGACCGGGCTGTCGGCCATGAAGATCGCCCCCAGCGTACCATTCATAAGCACAAACTTGCCCGAGGCTGTATTAAATCTACGCTCCCAAGAGGGCGCCGATAGCTCCGCTGCCCAGAACCCTTTTTCACTCATGGTGCTCCACTGGTCCCCCAGCGTCTCTATCAGGCAATTCTCGTAATCGCTCCAGGGGAACGCCTGGGCCACGCTGCCCTGGAGCCCCCGGGCGATTTGAATGATCGTGTCGCCCATGTGCTGGGTGTTGAGCAGCGGTGCCACCACTGGCTGGCATAGACCGATGATCGGCCGGGTGGTGCCGGCCATGACGGGCACATCTTCGTAGCGTTCCAGGTAAACATGATTGGGCAGAATCAAGTCGGCCTGCATGGCCGTCTCATCCATGAACGAAGAAAAGCTGACGATAAACGGTATCTTTTCAAAGGCCGCGCTGACCTTTTCTGCGTCGGAAAGCGTGTAGCAGGGATTGCACTCCGCGACCAGGAGCAACTGCAACGTTTCCGGTGCGGCGTGGACTCTGTCGATAAGGCGGTGGGCCAGGCTGCGGACGTGGGGATACTTACCGCCGGCGCCGTCCAGGCGTTTGGTGGCTAAGCCAGCCTCGGCGATGGTGTCACGCGCCACCTCGGGCCAGTCGAGGTAGTCATAGGTCGCCATGGCCTGAAAGCCGCCTTTGCGGTTGATGCTGCCCACCAAGGCGTTGAGGGCCTGAACAGCCAATACCTCCTTCAGGCTGCCCTGGGTTTGCCCCTTGCCCCGGCCGCAAATTGCCAGGGGTCGCTTGGCAGCGGCGAAGGCCAACGCGGTCTGGACGATGACATCTGCGGCTATTCCGCTGGTCTCAGCCACGGTTAGGGGTGCATATTTCTCTTTCACTATCCTGGCGAAGGCATCGAAGCCTTCGGTATATTCGTCGATAAACTCTTTGTTGTAGCGCCTCTGGGCAATGATTGCATGCGCCATGGCCATGGCCAGGGCAGCTTCAGTGCCCGGTTTGGGTGCCAGCCAGGTGTCGGCTTTGGCGGCCGTATTGGAGAGCCGGGGTTCGATCTGCACCAGGGTGCCGTGCTGCTCCTTCAGGCGGCCGACGGCTTGCATCATGCGCGGGGGCGATCCGTAGCCGTCGAGCAGGGCGCTGCCGAAGCTCAAGATAAAATCGGTGTTCTCCACATCCAGACCCGCAAACCCGTCGACCCCTTGGGTGAGGTTCAAGGCCGAGGCGTAGGCATCCTCCACGGAGGGCATGCACACGAAATTGGGCGAGCCGTAAGCATCGAGCAAGCGCTTGAGCAATTGGGGCACGGTGCCGGTATCGCCGGCCGCCAGACAGGCCACCGATTGGGGCTTGCCTTGGGAGCGCAGCTCGGCCATCCGGGAGACCACTTCTTCGATGGCTTGCCGCCAGGCGATGGGTTGAAAACGGACCTTGCCATTCTCTTCGATGCGTTTCAAGGGACCTTGGATGCGGGTAGGCCCATAAAGCAGCTGCAATCCGGACAGGCCCAGCGAACAGATCCCACCGCCGTTCTTTGCGGCGTTCTCTTCCTGCCCTTCGATTTTGACGGCCCGATCATCCACCGTGCGCACACGGATACCGCAATGTCCCGGGCAGAGCGTACAGGTCGAGTGCACATAGACCGAGGCCCCATCGGAGGGTACCGGCGTCCATGGCCAATTCTGGGACCAGATGGAAAGGTCATCGGTCAGCTTCCAAGGCAACGGCGTGAGCGCTGTTCCCGCGGCGCCGCCGATGGCAAAAGATAAAAAACATCGTCTGGACAGTTTCATAAATTTACCTCTCTCCATCCGAGGAAAAACTACTTGTGGCAAACGAAACAAGCATCGCGGCCGGTCTGCGCGCTCGAATCGTGAATGACATTGAACCGGGCGTGGCATTCGGCGCAATCATCCATCTTCATACGATCCCAACTATTGTGCTTCAAACCGGCGATATTGTGCCCCCAGATATCCCGACTATAACCGGTGATGCGATTCTCTTCATACGGCTTAAGGCTGTTCGAGGTGCCGATAGGGCCGTGGCAGGTGACGCAATCCAGCTTGGCGCCAAAAACGTGGGCTCCATGGGAAAAGAATACGCAGTCCGGCTGACGGGCATAGACCCGCCAGGGCACTTCCCGCCCTTTGACTACGTATTGCTCGACGAAGATGGCTTCGTCTTCGCTCTGACCTTGCATCTCTTCGTGGCAGCCGATGCACTGGGCCAGCCGGGGTGATCCCGAGAAGGTACCGTCTTCGCGGAAAAAATGGCAGCTTTGACAGCCTTGATCCACCATTTCCAAATGAAGCTTGTGGCTGAAACCGAAAGGCTGGCTCTTTTGGCTGTAAAGCAATCGGGGAAAAACACCCCATCCGATGACCATGCTCACAGCCAAACCGATGATGAAAAAAAGCAAAATGTGGGGTACACCTCCCGGAGTGTCTGGGGAGGGGGTGCGGGGCTCGCCGACCGTATCGTTGGTTTTGGGGTGATCATTGCTGCTCATGGAGGCTCCGTCCTCTGGTTGTAAGATCCAAGTCGCTCTATCCGTGTCGTCAGCAGGCAGGCATGCTTGCTGGCGATATTGTCAAAAATAATTATTGACTAGTCGCGCCATAACTATGCAGGCCGGCCAGCCAATAGTTGACGCCGAAGTAAGT
>JBAQGR010000224.1:0-3657 GCA_049287895.1 Desulfatitalea sp. | reverse complement strand
CTTCGGCCACCTTGCCGGCCGCGTCTGGACTTTGCGCCCGGGTTTCGGAGACCACGGGCACGCCATAATTGCCCAGGATGGTTTTGGCCTGGTCTTCACAAATGACATTGGCACCGCTGGCGATGCTGAGTTCGATGCTCTTCTGAATCGTGAATTCTTTGTTCATGCTTTGGCACCATTAAAAATGATTGTTGAAATGCTTTGGGTCAATGCTTGCGCATCCAGTTCCCGGGAAAAGATGATCTCCCCGAGACAAGCGTGCTCGATGGCCCCCAGAATGATTTTTCGCAGTATCTGCGGATCGGTGTCCGGCCTGATTTCGCCCTTTCCGATGCCCTCGTGAATGATATCCAGAATGGTGCAAGCGTATGCCTTGACCATTTCATAGGCCGCGGAGCTGAAGAAGTCTTGGGAGTTCCGGACCTCCAACAGCAGGATGCGGGCGAACACACGGTTTGCGGTATAGTACTCGATGCTGAAACAAATGATGATCTCCAGCTTTTCGATGGCGGAGGCTTTGTCGGCGATGCGTTTTAAGACCGTTTGGTTGAATTGGGTGAAAAGATCGTTCAGCACCTGGTAGAGCAACTCTTTTTTGCTCTTGAAATATTTATAGATCAGCCCTTCGGTGACCCCTGCCATGTCCGCGATTTCGGCCGTGGTCACGGAATGAAAATCCTTGGTCCACATCAGCTGCGTGAGGGCCTCGATGATCTTTTGACGTCCCGGAGGGTTGGTGTGGCCTTTGTGTTTCATGCCGGCTCTTGGTCTGCTGTAACCGTTCCCTATTTTGGTGAGTAATACTTACTCACAAATAGATTGTCAACCGGATAATGCCTATCAGGGTTGCTGTCCGTTTTCACAGAAGGCGTCCATTTTTCATGGAAGCTGGCCAAATCGGACTGCCTATTTTCGAGAATGATGGACATCCAAAGCAGGCAGATAGAATGAGGTTCATGTCCGCCCTTACCCCACCGAAGCTTTCTGCTGATTTGGGTAGGCATAAACCGGCCCTACGAAGGACAATACGCGAACCGCGAAAAAATGCTCTAATTTATTGAGCGTCGATGCTGGTTGCTTGAGAAATCATAAATGCGCGCCTTTGCAGAGTTCGTGAATCCTAAACAGCAGGTAAAAAGGCACAGAGAAAAGCGTGAACTTCTTTTTGTTGTGGGTTGTTATCTGTTCGGTGCTCAGGTGGCCTGAATAAATCCTAAGGGCAAAATCACTTCCACTCTCATCCATGAAGTTATGCAGTGATCGCAGGGTCCCGGCCTTGCCGGATTTAACCTCCACTGGAACAAGCCGGTCACCGATGACCATCATATAATCCACTTCCGAGGTCGTGCCTCTTTGCTCGCGGTACCAGTAGTGCAGATTCATGTTCCTGCGAGGGTTCATTGCCAACAATGTTTGTCCCACGATCTGCTCAGCCACCTGACCATGAAAGACGGCGTTTACGTCATTCATCGTGGCAATATCACTCCTCAAGCCGGCCTGGTAGTTGACCAGCCCGATATCGAGGTGCAGAAGTTTGGGAGATTTTTTAGGATTGCTTATCAGGGGCATCTGTTTTGAGGCTGAAGCAAAGACCCGGCTGATGATCATCGCCTTTTCCAGCACATCAAAGGCTTCACTCATTTCCCTGCTGCGGAAATTCGATTCCCCGAACTTCTCGTATTTGATCTGAAGGCCGACATATTTCGAAGCATGTTCAATAATGTGTTGGATATATTTTGTCTTGGCAACACTTGCATACTTGGAAACGTCATCCCGCAAGCCGGTAAGGATCGATTCATAGACAGGGTCAACATCAATAAATGACCGCGTCTGTGTGTAACGTGCCACCGCCTCCGGCATGCCGCCCACAAGAAGATACTCGGAATACTTCTTCATCATCATGGCTTGGATTTCTTCGGGGATGACGGAACCCGGTTTAACCGAGTGAATATAGTTTTGAGCCTCTGTCTCTCCCAACGCGGCCAAAAACTCATCAAATGTTACCGGATGCAGATAGCAATATTCCACCCGTCCGACAGGAAAGGCAAAACCCTCGGACTTCATCTTGACCTCCAGCAGCGATCCTGCCGCAATGACGTGAAGATCTGGCATTTCTTCATAAAAGTAACGAAGCTGATTCATGGCGATGCCGGAATTCTGCACCTCATCAATGAACACCAGGGTAGACCCGGACGTTATTTTCGTATTGAATTTGAGCTGGATAAGTTCGAGTCTCTCCTTGACGGACAGCATGCGGCGAAACAATGCGGCATGGTCTTCGTGTTCAAGGTTGATGTAAATGAAGGTGTCAAAGGCATCATGGCCGAACCGATGAACGGCAAAAGTTTTCCCCACCTGGCGAGCACCCCGGATGACGAGGGGCTTTCTCCCTGGCTTGCTTTTCCATTCCATCAGTATTTTCGATATATTTCGATCAAACATGCCACATTCCATAACTTGATTTACTGTGGATTTGTAACATTGCATAATCTAAATCAAGCAATAATTGTAATAAATAATAGGCAATATACAAGAATTCTTGTATCAAACGCAATAATATTTTAGTGGATGATTTCTTGTTTGCCCATATGGTTTGCCTCTGTATTATGTTTCACTACCCGAATTTACCATCGAAGCTCACCCCGTTTAGTGGAGCGGCCGTTGCGGCCATGCTGATGAAAAAAATAGAATTACAAGCGGTTGGTTGCAAGCCCAAATCACCTGCCGGTTGACAACTGTCGCGTGACAGTTTACAATTCAAGCCATGATAAAATCGTTTGCCGATAAAGAAACGCAGCGGCTTTTCATTAAAGGCAAATCAAAACGGTTGCCCCCAGATTTGATTCGACGGGCCATCAGACGCCTTGAATATATCCATTTGGCAACGCGCCTGGATGACCTCAAAGCGCCGCCCAGTAACCGTTTGCATGTGTTGGTAGGCAATCGTGCGGGCCAATATTCTATATCCATCAATGATCAATGGCGTATCTGTTTTCGTTTTGTTGATGGCGATGCCCATGACGTCGAAATTTCCGATTACCACTAAGGAGCGGTCCATGACCATACCCAATACCAGCAAGCGCGAGATTGCGCCGACCCACCCCGGTGAAATGCTCAGGGAGGATTTTATGCCTGACTATGGCCTAACCACCGCCGCATTGGCGGATGCCTTGGGTGTCTCGCGCCAGACGATGAACGAATTGCTAAGGGAAAGACGCGCGATTACACCCATCATGGCCTTGCGGCTGGCGCGCCTGTTCGGCAACTCTCCAGAGTTTTGGCTCAACGCCCAACACGCCCATGACCTCTGGGAATCCGAGCAGCAATTCGAAAAAGAACTTAAGCGGATTAAACCCCTCGATGCAGCATAGCTGGGGCGAGCATAAAGCCCGCCCCTGCGTGCACCATTTCCCGTCGTGGGCAGGATTCGATGTTCACTGATCAGCCTCATAGATTTCCCAAACATCCCTTGAAAACATACAGTTCCATGAACATTCGCGGACGAGCCGGGGGCGCGCGCTCCCAGGCAGCGACCCACGCCGTCATTGGGTTGAGGGAATGCCCCTATAGGAGCCGGCCGTGAAAACGACCGTCATAGTGAGAAAAGTTTATAGCGCAGATACTGAAAAAAGGTTCGAATGCCGGAATGGCCCCAGA
>JBAQGR010000223.1:0-3046 GCA_049287895.1 Desulfatitalea sp. | reverse complement strand
GTCGAGCACCATCAAGGGTTCACGCACCGAACCCAGGATGTTATTGAAATTTTCGGAAACGTTTTGCTGCATTGGCTTCTCTCGGCCTGTCTTCTTGGAATTTGCTTCAAAACCTTCAATCGGGATTAAGGTCGCGGTCTATTCATATACCCGAGGGTGCCACGTAACTCATGCCCACTCCGCAAAACGTCTTGGGTATCTTCCTCGGTCATCTGCGCATAAGCAGGCGCCTCGAGGACGCGCTTTAAATATCCGCGCGCCGGTTTGGGTGCGTTCAACCCACAGGCTTTTCTTTCCTCGGCATCGAGAAGGGCCGGCAGGTGAATACGCACGCTGGTTCCCCGGCCCAACTGCGACTGAACCGCGATCCAGCCGTCATGGTTCTTCACGATGCCATAAACCGCGGCCAATCCAAGTCCACGGCCGACAAATTTAGTCGTGAGAAACGGTTCGAAGGCTCGTTTGCGTGTTTCTTCATCCATCCCCTTGCCGTTGTCTTCAAATACTAAGCTGACATATGGCCCGGGAGCCAAAACCGGATCGCTTTCTGTTTTTGTTTCGGGTAGCACTTCGTTTCGGCAGACGATCTTAATGTGACCTTCACCATCCATTGCCTCCACGGAGTTGGCCAATAGCGCTGACAGTACCGCTTGCATTTGGGTCGAATCCGCTTTGGTTTTCCAAACGTCCCTTTGCAAATCGGCCTCTACCTGGATAGAAGAGTTAAGGCCGTCCTGGAGCATGGGGAGTTTTTCACGTACGAGATCGCTCAGCGAAATCGGTTTGACTTGATAACTCCCGCCTCTGGCATAATCGAGCAACTGACTCGTAAGCTGAGCCATTCTAAACGCAGATTTTTTCATCGTTTCGATGTTGGTTGCACCGATTGCATCTTGAGGTACCTTCATCTCGAGCAGCTCGAGGCTTGCGGTAATCACAAAAAGGGCATTGTTGAATTGATGGGCGATCCCACCGGCCAATGTGGCGATTGCGGCCATTTTTTGAGCCTGTTTAAGCTGGGATTCAAATTCGAGCCTTGCTTTTTCCGCTTGTTTGCGCTGCGAATTGTCGCGGATATTGCACTGAATCGTCCGTTTTTGGCCGACCTGGTAGATATTGCTGACGAACTCGACCTCAACACGGCGCCCATCCCGCGTTTCCAGTGGTAAATGATCGTAGCGGATGTAGCCGTTGCTCATCAGGTCCCGAAATGCCGACTCGTTTGCCCGAATATCTTTGAATGGACCGAAGTCCCACAGCGCCTTACCGATAAAATCCTCGAGCTCATAACCCAGCAAATTCACCAGAAAAGGATTTGCGTCGGTTATGTGTCCGGTATCCGCATCGATGATTAAAATGCCGTCTTGGGCGGCTTCGAACAGTCGCCGGTAGCTCGCCTCCGACTCTCGCAGAGCGTCGTCAACGGCATTCGAAGCTTGTTCGATCTCTCTTTTGTTAAAAAGTTCCTTGCGGGATCCCATATCTATTCTCCTTCTGAAATTTTTGCCTTTCGAAGCAAAAAAGGGGGGATCATCGTTGCCAATGGATATCCACGGCCGGTGGCACCGGGTTATCCCGGAACATTCCGCTCTCATTCTTTATCTATTGAAGATCTGCAACCAGTTACAGGCGCAGGCGGACTTCTCAGCGCAGTGTGGTCCCGGATGGATAAGGGTAGGCGCGGAACGCGCCGTCTGACAGATTCTGGATCGTTTCATCTATTTTCGCGGAGGTAAATGGTTTTGAAATCACCTCATCCACCGCCGTGCTCTTCCTGGAAAAAACATTTTCCTTCCCCGCCCCTGTCATAATTACGACCGGGGTGCGGGGGGAGCATTGTTTAATGCTCCAAGCGAAATCGACGCCATCCATCCCGGGCATTTCATAGTCGGATAGGACCAGGTCAATTTTTTTCTGGAGAAATACAATTAAGCCCTTTTGGCCGCTATCGGCCGATGTCACTTCGTAACCGAGCCGGGTCAGCATTCTGGAGACAGCGGTTCGAATGAAACCATTATCGTCGACGACGAGAACATTTGCATCGGTTTTCATCTCTTGTTTCTCCTTCCGGATTGGAACCTCGCATAATCGGGCGACATCCCAAACAATGGGTTCCGCGGTCAACTTCTCTTGTTTCCCAGGAAAAGAAGCACGCCGCCAATCAAGATCGCCCCTACGCCGGCCCACACCGGGACATTGACCGTCTGCTTGTCCTTTACCGACAGCTCGATCGGCCCCAGCTTGGCCTCATGGGTCTGCCGGGTGTAGCTGAAACCGCCATAGACCAGTCCCAGGACGCCGAGTACGATCAGCACGATGGCCGCAATTTTTACAACGTTCATTTCGCCTCCTCCTGGTTTCCTTTTGCCACTGTCGGTCGGGATGTAAAGGTAGCGCCGCAATCTGGGCCTATCGCTATTCTTGTAAACGTTTGTCCACATTCGTCCCAACCTCGCCCTCTGCCCTGAACCTATCCGCTCTCTTCTTTCGCGGAGTAACCTGAGGGGAGGCTTTTAAGCCAATAGTCTTTTGTGGCTGGAGGAACTCCACACCGACGCCATAGCGTAAAGCAGCACCATTTTCGATTTTTTTGCACCACACGACCTTCGCCGGGACCTGATTCCGGCTCGATGAATAGTCGTCGATGCCAATAAGGATTTGCGATCCGGGATACAGCTCGAAGAACGACTTGATATACATGCCGGTTTCGCTCAAATTATACGATACGACATAGTGGGGAGAGAGCGTCCGTTCGGCTCCAAGCTTGATTATATATTCATGACCGAAACGTTCGCTTTTTCTAAATTCTGGTTTCTGCATGCAGCACCTCATGTGTATTGTCAGAATTAAAGGGTTTTTCCCGAGCGAAAAGGGACTGTGAAAATTGTCGCGCGTGTTTCCGAAGCCCTTTCGCGAATATTCAAAACCCGCGGCGGCGCAAACAGAATAGGAAGGCAACAGTGACTCGACTCCGCATCGTATCGTTAGGAGGTATGTTACTACCGCTCAAGTTAAACACAAGATTGGATAATCATGGGGGTAATAT
>JBAQGR010000222.1:0-2471 GCA_049287895.1 Desulfatitalea sp. | reverse complement strand
AATGGACGCCATACAGTTTTCAGGATAGGGACACCGACGTTTAAAGCAAGGTTGGCAATCTCGGACCGCTTGAACGACCCGGTGCCCCTGGCCATAGGGTCCGGTGCGCCAGGGAGCCGTTGGGCCGAACAGGGCCACGGTGGGCGTTCCTACGGCAGCAGCGATATGCATGGGGCCAGTGTCTGTCGAGATCATCAGGGTGGCACGTTGCAACAGGGCCGCCAGGGTCATCAAGTCGGTCTGGCCGGAGAGATTGGCGGACTCGGTTTTCATTTGGCCCTCAATGGCGTTGATATACGCTTGATCTTCAGGACCGCCGGTAAACACCACCGGCAGGCTGAATTCGGTTTGCACCCAGTCCGCCAACCGGGCAAATTTATCTTGTTGCCAAAGTTTGCTTTCCCATTTAGCCATGGGGTTGATGGCCACAAACGCTTGGTCCGATCCAATTCCCTTTCCGGAGAGTACTTGATTCGCTTTCAGTCGGTGATCCGCCGCGATCGGCAGCCGGTACTCGATGGTCGGGCAGGGGACGCCGGCAGCCTTTAACATGATCAAGCCCCGCTCCAAGGCGTGAATCTCCATGCTGACCGCTGGAATGCGTTCGTTCAGGACAACATAGCTGCCCTCTTGATGTTGGAGGCCGCGACCGAAACCTATTTTTCGTCTGCCGCGCACCAGCGCGATCAATGCCGCGCCCTTGAGCGCGGCTTGGAAATCGAACACCATATCGTAATGACGGTCCCGCAGGCTGCGCACGAATGCCTTCATCTCGAGGACATGCAGCCGCCATTGGGCGCTGCCAAGTCCCTTGAGCCAGGTTTTGCGGCGCGAGACCAGGACCCGGTCCAGGGCCGGGTGGTTTTTGATAAGGTCAGCGGCCGCTTCTTCAACCAGCCACGAGATATGGGCTTTAGGATAGTACCGGCGCAACGCGTTCAGGGCCGGCAAGGTGTGCACCACATCCCCGATGGCGCTGAGTTTGACGATGAGGATGGTCGGCCGGTCCATAAGGCTTAGTGTCCCTTCGACTGGCCAAGCAGCGCCAGAGCTGTCTGCATGACCAACTCCATGCTAATAGCCGTCATGCAGCGGTGGTCGACAATAGGGCAGTCGGGCTGAAGACAAGGACTGAATTCACATGTCTCGGGAAGATGCACCAGTCGACTGGCTGCATTGACAGGGCCGGTGGCCACCGGATCGGTAGGGCCGATGACGGCCACCTGGGGTATCTCCAAAGCCGCGGC
Source organism: Desulfatitalea sp. (assembly GCA_049287895.1). GTDB lineage: Bacteria > Desulfobacterota > Desulfobacteria > Desulfobacterales > Desulfosarcinaceae > Desulfatitalea. The sequence goes on along the minus strand of JBAQGR010000222.1, from coordinate 1,224 downwards.
CACATGCATGAGCCCTGAGTCGTTGGTGACAAAGAGGTCGCATTGACCGATCAGTGCCATGGCCTGGCGCAGCGTGGTCTGTCCGCACAGGTCGATGGCGCGGTCTCCGATTTCGGCGGCCAGCCATTGCCCCAGATCGGCTTCGCCCGGGCCGCCGAAAATCAGAATGGATGCTTTTTGCTCGGCGATCAGCCGGCGTCCCAATTCGGCAAAGCGATCCGGCAGCCAGCGTTTGGCGGTACCGAACGTGGCCCCCGGGTTCAAGCCGATCCACAACCCCCCGGGTAACCCCTTGTCGGTCAAATACCGGCGGGCTTCAAGCTGTTCATCCGGGGCGATCACAAGGGTCAATTGCCGTCCATGCAGGGTCATTCCCGCGCCACTGAGCAATCCGAGGTAGTAGTCGATGAGATGGCCTTGCTTTAACGGCCGCCAGGTGCGGATGCGTTCGGTGAGCAGGGCCGTGCGGCCGTCGGTGGTGAACCCCATGCGCCGCGGAATTCCAGCTAAAAAAGTGAGCAGCGCGGCTTCAAAGGCGTTCTGAAACAGGATCGCCAAATCGAACCGTTGGGAGCGCAAATCGCCGGCCAAACGCAACAACCCCTTCCATCCGCCATGGCGGCCGGCGGCCTGGTAGATCATGACTTCGTCGATATCCGGATTGTGCGCGAACACCGGTGCTACCCACGGTTTCGCCAGCAGGGTGATGTGGGCCGCAGGAAAATTGCGGCGTATGGCCCTTACTGCCGGCGTGGTCATAATGGCGTCGCCCACCCAGTTGGCGGCGCGGATCAGGATGCGCTCGATGTGATTTTCCTTTTGGAGCATTGTATTCCCGTTATTTGCGTTTTTGGCGTGGCCATGGCTGATAGGGGCGGGTTTTCCAACGTTGGTGTACCCAGAACCACTGATCCGGGAAGCGGCGTGCATACAGCTCGATCACGCGGTTGTACTGCGCGGTGTTCTGCTCTACATCTTTGGTCGGATCGCCGGTTTGAATCAGCGGCAGCTCCGGGCCGAAGGCAGCGTGAAATCCCGTGGGGGTGCGGATCATAAACGCCGGTACTACCGGCGCGCCGCTCTTGAGCGCCAACAGAGCCATGCCGGTGTTGGTGCAGGCCCGGTGATTGAAGAAGTCAACAAAAACCCCTTCATACCAATCCACATTCTGATCCATCAACATGGCCACCGGATAGCCGCGCTTGAGCTCCTTAAAGATCTGGC
>JBAQGR010000221.1:0-2003 GCA_049287895.1 Desulfatitalea sp. | reverse complement strand
GGTTCGTATATCGGATATGGCGTCAAATTTCGGCCAAAGTGTGTCAAAATAGGAAAACGATCATTTATCGGCGATGAATGTTGGATAGCATCTCGAGCGATAATTGGTGATTATGTCATGGTTGCTGCGCGAGTTTCTATTGTGGGAGGTGATCATACTATTAATAAAATTGGTGTTCCAATGATTGATAGTGGACGGGCAGAAAATAAAACGGTCATTATTGAGGACGATGCATGGATAGGGCATGGTGCGAAGATTATGCATGGTGTCACTATTGGGCGTGGTTCCATTGTTGCGGTGGGTTCCGTGATCACAAGAAATGTGAATCCTTATGAAATCGTTGGTGGAAATCCGGCAAGACTCATACGAATGCGATTCAGTGATGAGGAAATTATACATCATGAGGCCCGAAAAGTTGGATGGGAGTAAATATTGCTCTAGTCAAAGTAAGGTTGCGGGATGAAACAAATTCTTCAAAACCTTAAAAATGGCAATACGACCATAGAGAATGTTTCCTGCCCATTTGTAAAACATGGACATCTGCTTATCCATACTTCCGCATCGCTCGTTTCAACCGGCACTGAAAAGATGCTGGTGGATTTCGGCAAGGCAAACCTGATCGACAAAGCCCGCCAGCAACCGGACAAGGTGAAGATGGTCCTGGACAAGGTGAAGACCGACGGTCTTCTACCGACGCTGGCGGCCGTCCGGAACAAGCTGGATCAGCCTCTTCCCATGGGTTACTGCAACGTGGGGACGGTCATCTCGGTGGGTAGCGGGGTTGACGGCTTTTCAATCGGTGACCGGGTGGCATCCAACGGCAAGCACGCTGAAGTAGTTTGTGTGCCCAAAAATCTTTGCGCCAAAATAGCGGAGGGGGTCAGCGACGAGGCGGCGACCTTTACGGTTATCGGCGCCATCGCCCTTCAGGGCATACGCCTTGTTCAGCCGACCCTCGGCGAAGCGGTTGTAGTAACCGGCCTGGGACTTATCGGGCTGGTTGCGGTGCAGCTTCTGCGCGCCAACGGGTGTCGGGTGCTCGGGATTGATTTCGACGAGAAGAAGCTTGAGCTTGCCCGCACATTCGGTGCGCAGACAGTCAACCTCTCCCGTGGTGAAGATCCGGTTGCGGTGGCCCAGGCTTTTTCGCGGGGAAGGGGTGTGGATGCCGTCATCATCACCGCATCCACTAAGAGCAATGAACCGGTTCACCAGGCAGCGCTGATGTGCCGCAAGCGCGGACGCATTGTGTTGGTGGGGGTCGTTGGCCTGGAGCTTTCCCGCGCCGATTTTTACGAAAAAGAGCTGTCATTTCAGGTTTCCTGTTCCTATGGTCCCGGCAGATACGATCCACAGTACGAGGAAGGGGGGCAGGACTATCCCCTCGGGCTGATCCGCTGGACCGAGCAGCGCAACTTCGAGGCCATTCTCGACATGCTGGCCGAGCGCCGGATCGACGTCGCTGCGCTGATCTCAAATCGTTTTACCCTCTCTCAGGCAGAGGAAGCCTACGGACTCGTGGAAGGGGGCAAAGCCCTTGGGATCGTGCTCTCCTATCCGTCTGCCGCCGAGCAGCCGGAAAGTGAACTTACCCGGCGGACGATCCGCCTTGCCTCACAGAGGCCCGCACCCGCAAAACCGGGTATGCCGGTTGTTGGCTTTATCGGTTCGGGGAATTATGCCACCGGAGTTCTGATCCCGGCTTTTAAATGGACTAAGGCGCAGCTAAAGTGCGTGGCTTCCAGCGCAGGTGTGAGCGGCGTCCATGCGGGGAAAAAGTTCGGCTTTGAGGAGACGACCACCGATTCCAGCTCGATCATCACATCGCCCGAAATCAACACCGTGGTCATCACGACCCGCCACGATTCTCACGCCTGTTTTGTCTGTGAGGCCTTAAAGGCCGGAAAGCATGTTTTCACGGAAAAGCCTCTTTGCCTGACGCGGGCCGAACTGGCCGAGATTGAGTCCGCTTACGCCGCACTCGTCACGCCTTACGCTTCACC
>JBAQGR010000220.1:0-3505 GCA_049287895.1 Desulfatitalea sp. | reverse complement strand
CCGGAGGGTCAGCATCGTGATCCGTTCGATGTCGCCGTTCAGGAGGCCGAAAAGATCCTCACTTGAATAGTGCCTGCGCGCATTCCTCTGGCGCCGTTGACAACGATCCGGGCTTCTGACATCCTGGCGGAAAGTCGATTCACTTCTCCCGGAGATCCTTGGCAAAATTTTGGTTCATGAAAGGAGGCACGATGCAAAAACTACTCAGATGGGGTGTATGCGGCCTGTTCGTCATTGGCATTTTCGGCATGGCGTATGCCCAGTTCGCTAAACCCGAGGATGCCATCGCCTACCGCAAGGCGGCGATGACGCTGATTGGCCAGCATTTCGGTCGCATCGGCGCGGTGGTCCAGGGCAAGACGCCATTCGATAAACAGGCTGTGGCCAAAAACGCGGAGCTGGTGGCCACGCTCGCCACGTTGCCCTGGGAAGCATTTATGACCGCGGGCACGGATAAAGGCAACACCCACATGAAACCCGAAGCGCTCAAGGATCAGGAGGGCTTCAAGGCAGCGGGCAATGCTACCCAGGCCGAAACGGCCAAACTTGCGCAGGTGGCCGCCGCCGGCGATCTGGAGGCCATCAAGGCCCAGTTCGGCGCAGTGGGCAAATCTTGCAAGGGGTGCCACGAGAAGTTCCAGGCCCATTGATCGGCACGATTCAGATCCGGTCAGACGCCGCCTTAGCGGACAAGAAGATACGCGGCCATTGCGGAAAGAGCCGCCGCCAACAACGCCACCCAAGCGGGTGGCGTTTCAATTTTGGGCATCGGCGCACTGGGATCTTGCCACGGTTTGCGGCCGCTGATCATCGGTGTAATCAGATTGTCCCCCTTGACCAGAAGATAGAACAGAACGGCCAGGAGATGCAGACTCACCAGGGCGATGATCACCCCTTTGTTGATCAGATGAATTCCAGTGAGCCAGCCGCTGGTCGCATCGCTGACCCATGGATAGAGAGGCCCTTGGGTGGCGATCTCGTCGTTGGCGAATAAACCGGTGACCACCTGGAGCATAAGGGCCAACAGCATGGCCACGATGGACCAGCCGCCCAGGGGGTTGTGGCCCAGGTAGTGTTCCGGGGTCGAACCCATCAGGCCGCGGGCATAGCGCCAGGCGGCGGATGGACCGCGCACGAATTCGGAGAAGCGCGCGGTGCGACTGCCGACGAGGCCCCATGCCAGGCGGAAGAGCAGCAAAGCGAGAATCGCCGTCCCGCTCCATACATGGTATCGCATGGCATTGCCGCCCATCTCCGCGGTCACGAACGAGGTGATGACCAGTAGCACAAGCGCCCAGTGAAAAATGCGGGTGGGTAGATCCCAGGCTTGAATCGAGCGGGTGCGCCGATCGACTTTTTCTTCCTGATCGTTGCCGGGCATAGTGCAATTCTCCTGCTTCAACCTTTTTTCCCTGTCGCTTCGATCAGCGCGGCCACCAATTCGCGGCAAAAGGCCGGGATATCCGCCACCACGCGGCCCCACACCAGGTTGCCGTCGCGCAAGGCGGGGGCGTCCACCCAGGTGGCGCCGGCGTTCACAAGATCATCCTTGATGCCCAACGAACCAGTGGCGCGGCGGCCGCGGACGATGTCGGCCGAGATGGCCACCAGTCCGCCGTGACATATCACCCCGATCGGCTTGCCGGCTTGGTTCATCTCGCGGACCAGCCGGGTGACATGCCCGTAGCGCCGCAATTTGTCGGGTGCCCAGCCGCCGGGTATCACCAGCCCGAGCAGGTTGCGGGCGTTCAGTGATTCTATCGTGCGGGTGGGGATGATTTCCAGGCCGCTTTTGCCGTGCATGGGTTGCAGATCCATTCCTGCCGCGAGCACCGTGGCCCCTTCTTCCTGCAACCGCATGAGCGGAACGTAAAACTCCAAATCTTCGACGCCTTCGGCGCAAAAGATAGCAATCTGTTGACCCGCTAAACGCATCACGGACCTCCTTTACTTTACTTCTATGCGGACGACGCCGATGCACTGCTTGCGCGCAGCGCGCACGCTCATCAGAACAGGCCGTGCAACTGCTGCATCAATCCATCGAAGGCGCTGTCGTCAAAACAGAACCGCATCTTCAAAAAGCGCTGCCGCAAAGACTTTACTTCTTCTTTTACACCCATATCCCGTAAAATGACATCGGCCATGAGTTGGGCCAGGATTTGAAAATCTTCGGCCTGCATACCGAAGCGGGTCATCTCGGCTACGCCCAGACGCAGGGCGCCGGCGGCGGTGAAGCCCTCTTCTTCGGGCGCCGCCTGGTAGTTGCAAATGATGCCATTGGACTCCAGGCGCTGGGCGCTGGCCGGTCCCTGGGCATACCCCACCCGGACGATCACCTGGTGGGTTTCGGTGAAATCGATGGCCGGATCGCCGGCCACCGCCAGGCCGCATCGATGCAGAGCCAGGGCAAAGGCCTTGGCGTTGGCGATGACCCGTGGTTGATAGTGCGCTTTGAAGGCGTTCATCTCCATGGCGGCGATGAGCAGGCCCAGCAGGGTACCCAGATGGTGGTTGCTCACCGCGCCGGGAAAGGCGCGGCGCTGGATGGCTTCCCACAGGGCCGCTTGCAAGGGGTTGGACGGCTCCAGGTTGGCGGCTACTACCCCGCGCTGGGTACCAAAGAAGGTTTTGTGGGTCGAACCGGTGACCAGATCGGCCCCTTCGCTGAACGGTTGCTGAAAATGGGGTCCGCACAATCCCAGCACATGGGCCATGTCGTACAAGAGCACCGTGTCCAATCCCAAGCCGTCGATCAACCGGCGCAGGGCCGCCACCGGTTCCTTGTGCAGGGTCATGCTCTTGCCCAGGATGATCAGCTCCGGCTTGTGGCGTGCCAGCAGCTCCCCGCAGGCGTCGACGTCCACCGCAAAGGGGTTCTGGGCCAGGGTGGGAAAGTTCACCATGGCTGGCCGCTCGGTGGTCGGGTCGCGCATCACGTAGTCCCGCAGCGCGCCCATGGGCTGGGCGCTCAGGTGGCCGCCCTTGATGATGTGGTGGTTCATCACCATGCGCATGCGGCGCTGTTCGTTTTTGCGGTCGGCGCGGTTAAGATGATCCACCAGGGCGCTGAACACCACCTGGTTGGCCATCTGCCCGGAGACCGGCCGCGTCTCCACCTGGCGGCAGCCCAGATAGAGACGTATCTGTTCGGCCAGAGCCGCTTCCACGGCGCTGATGAACGCGGTGCCCTGGTAGTAGAAGACCTCGGCGTCGGCCAGGGCCTTCACGGTTTTGTGCTCGGCGTAACGGCCGGAAGGGTCAGTGATCGAGAGCAGTCGTACCAGCGGAGAAGCGGTTTGCTCCGAAGGGATCAAATTGATGCACTGCTGCTGACGCCACAGGTGGTTGTCGATGGCCCTGTGGACCCATTGGCGCGCAGTCTCCATGGTAGCCGGGTCGGCCGCAGGTGCGCTGCGGAGCCCCTGGCGCCAGGTGGCCCAGTCGATGGGCCGCGCATAGGGCGGCGCTTCGCTGCGCAGCAGATAGGGCATCACGCCGGCCTGCA
>JBAQGR010000219.1:0-2590 GCA_049287895.1 Desulfatitalea sp. | reverse complement strand
ACAATCCGCAGCATTTCAGTATCGTTGCGGCGCGCCAGCAGGATTTCGAGGCCTTCTACCGCCAGGAGATCGAATGCCGCAAGGCGCTGGGCTATCCGCCCATCACCCGCATGGTCCAGATCCGCATGAACGGCCGGGACAAAGCCCATGTGGCCGACGTCGCCCGCCAGATGGGCGAACGCTGCCGTCACACACTGGATCGGCAACGCCCCCCGAGCGATCTGGAAATGCTGGGGCCCATCGAAGCTCCGCTGCAACGTATAGCCGATCATTACCGCTGGCAACTGCTGATCAAAGGCTCCCGGGTCGGTCCTTTACACCAATTTGTGCGCCGGCTTCTCTTCGGCCCCCACGCCGTGGCCGGCAAAAGCGATGTCTCCGTCAGCGTAGATGTGGACCCGGTTTTTTTGATGTAGGTGGAAGGAGATAGTGGAAAGATGAAAGATTCGGCGCCTTGACATCCATGAGGGCGCGCCATATAGGTGAATGGGCGTATGACGGAAATGAAACCGCCCCAAAGGAGAAGGTTCATGCGGTACACCAAGTGGTGCGGCGCTCAATTAGCGCTATGGATACTGACGGCGATGTGTTTCGGAGGGTCTGGAGCGGCCACTCTCTGGTTCGCTACCGACACGGCCTGGGCTGACGACGCAGTGGCGCCGCCGGCCTCCGGGACCCCCCAGGCCTTCTATGCGGAGAAACGCTACGAGTTCGCGCCGGTCATGGAGGGAGTCGATATCCAGCACGAATTTGTCGTGGAAAACCGGGGGAAGGCCCCCTTGGTCATCCACAAAGTGCAGCCCGACTGAGGGTGTTCGGTTGCCTCCCATCCGGAGCAAATCCCTGCCGGCGGCAGGGACAAAATCAAAGTGGTGGTCCACACGAGTGGCAGGGGCGGGCAGTCGGTCACCAAGGGGTTCAAGGTTTCGACCAACGATCCCAAGCAAGGGCAGGTCGAATTGGTGGTGACCGGTAAGGTCGAAGGATTTGCGCAGATCGATCCGCCCCGGCTGTCGCTCATGGGCCGAGTGGGCGACCCATTGTCCCAGCAGGTGCGCATTACGCCCAACCCCAAGCACCCCTTTAAAATTAAAGAGGCCAAGGCCAACGCGAACCAGGATATCCGCCTGGAGCTGAAACCGGCCGGCAAAGATCCGGCGCGTGAGGGATATCTGTTGACCGTTTCCGTCGTTAAAACGAATGCGGGTAGCTTTTCCGATTACATTCAGATCCAAACCGACTTAAAGGAGCAGCCCTCCATCGGTATCCCCGTCCAAGGGCGACTGATGGCGCCGCCGGCTGAAAGTGATGGTAAGAACCCCTAAGTGATTTCAAACCAATTCAAAGTGGTGGCCTTTGACTGTGACGGGGTGCTGTTCGATTCCTCCCGCTCTAATCGTTCCTATTATAATAGCATGTTAGAGCGGATCGGGCGGCCCCCCATGACAGATGGGCAGTTCGCCTATGTCCACATGCATACCGTGGATGAGGCCCTCGCCTTTTTGTTCAACGATCCCCAGGCCCTTGCCGCGGCGCAACACTACCGCCGCGAAATGAGTTATCTGCCTTTTATCCGTGACATGGCCATAGAGCCGCACCTGCGCGATTTGCTGACCCGGTTGCGTACGGCTTACAAAACCGCCATCGCCACCAACCGCACCGATACCATGTCCCGCGTCCTTGCGGAACACGACCTGCAACATCTTTTCGACAAGGTGGTTACGGCCAACGACGTGCCCCATGCCAAGCCCCATCCGGACCAGTTGCTCCTGCTATTGGGCCATTTCGACATCGATTCTCACCAAATGATCTACATCGGGGACTCCGAAGTGGATGCCGCGGCAGCGCAGCAGGCCGGGGTTCCATTTATCGCTTACGACAATCCGCGCCTTGCGGCCAAGGCGCACATTCAAAACCTGGGACAGCTCCTGGGAGTTCTGGAACACTGAACTCTTCGTCCGGAATGCCGATACAATTGAAGAGCATGCTTATGGTCTCCATGAGCTGAGTGGGATCGGAATATGGCCGAAATATCTGAAATCGACATCTTGCGCGAGCGTGTCGCGGAGCTGGAAAGTGAAACCCGCAAACGGACTCAGATCGAAAAAGAGCTTCAATACCGGCTCTCCTTCGAAGAGTTGATCACCAATATCTCCAGCACCTTCATTAATTTGCCTCCGGCCAGGATCGATGCGGCGATCACCGATGCTTTGAAGCAGCTTGGCGAGTTCACCCAGGTGGATCGCAGCTACATCTTCCGTTACAACAACTGCGGCCTGACCATGGACAATACCCACGAATGGTGCGCGCCCGGCATCGAATCGCATATCCATCGACTCAAGGCTATTCCCCTGGGCAACGTGTCGTGGCTCACCCGGCAGATCAACGCGGCCCAGGTGGTCCACATTCCCCACGTGGCCGATCTACCCGATGAAGCGGCCCGGCTGCGGAAAGAGAACATACGCCAGGGCACCCAATCCTTGATCATGGTGCCGACGGAGTTTGGCGGTGCCGTGATCGGTTTTCTCGGGTTGGATTCTGTACGCCAACAGAAAACATGGCCGCCCGATGCCATCGCCCTGCTGCGGAT
>JBAQGR010000218.1:0-8078 GCA_049287895.1 Desulfatitalea sp. | reverse complement strand
ATCCTGGGTACTGTCGGCCATCTCTTCCTCCTTCTGGGTTGGGCTGGCGAATCGGCTTCGATAATGCTTCGGCCAAACGGCGCCCGGTTTGAATGGTGGTATCTTGTGTCAGTCTTAAGGTCGTAACGTTGCCTTTCATGCGCCGATGCGGTACGCGGCGGCTTTGGTGACATCCAACATACACAGCTTTTGAAACAGTGTTTTGGCGCGCTCGGTTTCGGCCTGATTGGCGGCCGACAGACAGCGGAATAAGGTCTCCACCACCTCGGCGATCCAGGCCGGGTGTTCCCATTTTTCAAGGTGCAAGGTTTCGATCCGCTTGTAGAGCTCTTCCACGATGGGGCCGGCCAAATCGGCGCGCTCGGCTTTGAGGCAAAGCTTGGCCAGCAACAGCAGATACCTGTTCTTCTCCCGGATCGAAGGCGAGAGGGCCGCGGCCGAGAGCAGTTGGTCCATGGCATCCTTTAGGCAGCCCTTTTCCGCTTTTTCCGAAACCTGCTTCCACAATCCTTTTTCGTATGCGCTGATATCGCAGATGGCATGCACTTGGGTCGACGGCAGGTTAGCGATAGCGGCGTCTTCTGTTTCCCTTTCGGGCGCCGCGGGTAAAACGGCGGAGGAGCCGCCGGCACTGGCAGTAGGTTCGCTTTCCTCGGAAGGTGCGATTTCGTTTTTGCGTTTCTCTGTGCGGATCCGTCCGGCGATGTGGGCACAGGCATCGATGGCACCCAGGAGTCGGCCGAATCCCGGCGGGTTCGGGGCGAATTTTTCAGTGACGATGGCGTCCAGGGTCTGCAGCGCCTGCCGGCAATGGGTCAATTGCCGGGTCAGCTTCTGGTAATAGGCAAGCGAACCAGCGTTGACCGCGGCCGCAAAATCCTCGCCGCTGACCTTGCCTTCGGCGATGAGGGCTTCACGACGCTTCTTCTGCTCCTTGTCCAGGTTTTGACCGAAGCCCACCACCCGGGACTCTTTCCACTGATGGTAGTTATATCCCTTGGAGAGGTCCGGATTGCACAAAGGGACACGAAAGATTACCTCCGGCAGTTTTTCGTTGAGCAGCATGAGCGGTCCGATGCGATACTCCATGTCGTTCTCTTCGACGAGTGGATAGAGCGAGGGCCAGAAGTCATTTAAGAGGCGATGGGTCAGATCGAGGCCGGCGGCCAGACCACCATACCCGTACAGGCTTACCCAGGCTTCAGTGAGCCAGACGGCGATCTGTAAATCCTTGGTGCGCTCGGTCAATACATCGCCGCACAGCTTGACGACTTGCCGCCAGTCGGATGTCTTGACGTTCGTGCGCCACTCTCCCAGTTCAAGCTGATCGTCGCAGCGTCGCGCCTCTTTGATGTGATCGTACACTTCGGTATAGCGCAGATCGTCGCCGGACGGGCGCTCCGGGGATATGGGTTTCAAGAGTGGGTCTATATTCAAGAATGGCTCCATGGGGTGTCCTTGTTATCATCAATTTCTATCATCGCGGCTTCATTACCCCGCGTTGCCGTCATGATTCGGTTGCAGCGACCAGAGCCACGCGAAATCGGATGGTTTGAGCAGGTCGTCGATCATGGCCACTGCTATCCGCGCGCCGAGTTAGCCGATAAACACGGCGGTGGGCGCCCCGTTGTCACTGGTGGCCACCACGTTGCTGCAGAAGCACAGATCCTGAGGCAGATTCTCGGATACCCGGCAATCGATTTCGCATAGGCGTGTCGTTCCGAAAATCTTCGTGTCCACGCCTCCCTGGGTATAAAGATTGGAGGCGCTGTAGATGCGCTGCTGGTATTGACGCCACAGCGCTTCCGGCGACTGGATCAGTTGCAGGGCATCGCTCAGGCCCTTGACCGTATCGTACCGCGCGGCGGCCACGTATTCGAATCGCTTCCAGATCGAATCAAAAGCAAAGGGCAGTAAAGAGCAATTGCGCGCCCAATCGGTCAGCCGGCCCGTGCCCAGGTAGAGCAGGGGAAAGCTGCGGCCATAGCTGTCGCAACTGTTGCGCACCAGGCCGCAAATCACGTCGCTGCCGCCCCCCTTGGACCAGAAACGCCACGAGCAGTAGCGTGATTTTACTTTCAGGGCCGCATCCACCTTGGAAAATCCGGTGTCCACCCACTTGGTGAACTTTTGAAAAAGAGGGGTTTGCGTGCCTGCGCAGACAAAATCGGTTACACCGGGGTGCTTGCCCCATACAAACCAATCCCATTGGTTTCGATTTCTCATGGCACTCTCTATCTCTGCGGCTTGGCGCAGCTGACGATTCTTCTGGGGGGCTGGCCGGGTGTTGCGCTGAGCAGCCTTACAACCGGTTGAATCTGGCTCTCCTGCAGTTTGTAAATGACCTCTATTTGCGTCACGCCGATCCGGTTGAGATCGGTCAATTGGTCGGGAAACGTTTCGGCCGGGAATATTCTGTGGCCGTTGGAAAAATCTCGCAGGAATTGGCCGAAGGCGCAGTAGCCCTCATATCTTACGGTCAGGGTCACATTCTCAAACAGGATTTGCAAAAGCACGGCGCCATCACTGGCGGGCAGCCAGGTAAATTTTTTCTCGATGGGATACTGCTTGTTTTCGAGAGTGGTCGCGCCTTCCGTACCTTCCAGAACCAAGCGGGTCATGTACGGCTTGATACGGGCCTCGGCATTGACATCGGTGGGGTATGCCACCACGGTGACGTTATAGCTTTGTTGCGCGCCCCCGCCGCCGGACGTCGTGCCCCAGCGTTCGCCCTGTTTGAGATAATCGAAAAAACCGTTGTTAAATGGAATGCGGGCGCCCTGCCGATCGAGCGCGAAATATCCGCGGACAGAGCTTTGTTGAACAAATGGCCGGGCATATGTTTGCATATATTTGGGTGCGAGCCCCTGATCGCCGAAGAGCATGGAGGACATTTGGCGGGGGTCCCGAACGTTTTGACTTTTAACGATCACTTCCTGGTCCCAGAGATCCTGAAGATTACATCCCGCCTGGGCCACGCTGAATTGCCACAGCAGGTCGAGCGGCTCCTGGAAGAGCGACCAAAACGGGTCTTTGGTGCCGTTTCTATTGGTCGTGTCTTCCGGTGTCAGCGCTATCTTAAGGTTGGTCATGCCTTTGTTGGCCGCGTTCAGATGCGATTTGGCCTCGGCCGGATTATCTTCGAATCCGGCGCGGGCGACCTGGAACGCGTAGTCCTTGTCGGTGGTGATGCCGGCGAATCCCGCCAGAGCGCTTTTATATTGCTTATACGCCTCCTTGGCCTTGGCCAGCTGACTATCTTCCATGGCGCCCAGCGCGATTTTGGCAGCGGATGCGATTTTTCCGGTCACCCTATTGCCTATCTTCTCGGCGACGGGATTGTCGGCCAGGTTCTCGCCGGCCGCTGCGTGGCGGACGATGCCGAAAGTGCGCATCTGCTGGAGCCAGGGGCCGTATTTTTCTTCGTGCGGCCCCACCAACTTCAAGCTGGGCCATTGCTCCTGGTCGAGTGCGGGAAACAGTTCCTTTTCCATGGCATCGAAAATCGCTATGTAAGGCGTGCCATCGCCGGTAAGCCGTTCCATCGCTCGTTCCCAATCGTTATTGGATTTAAATAAGGTCCGGCCTTGGTCGAAATTTACACACAGGTTCATCCATGCACCGAAGTAGGCATCCTGATACCAGGCGGCGAATTGCTCCTTGGGTTGCGCGATCCGCAGGGATTGATCTACGGCCGCGTCAAACTCATCCGTAACAAAATGACCGATAAGCTTCTGGCCCTCCCGCGTAAATGCGGGTCCCACGGAGGCTAATTCGGTATCCGGTTTGTTGCCGTGCCAGAAGGTGTTCAGCGTGACGGCCTTGCCCCTCAGGTGCCGATTGGCCCAGGTGGTCAGCCAGCGCATATCTCCTTTGCTTTCCGCGAAGTAATTGGCCAGCAGGCGTTGCATGCCGGCCAGGCTCTTGTTTAAAGGCTCAACGTCTTTTTGCCATATCAAATAATTGATGTAGGCCTCTTTGTAACGGCTGAGAACATCGTCGACCCGCGGTTTCTGGTCATCGCCGAACATCATCAAGGCGTAGTCCGGATCGGGCAGACCGGCGAGTTGTTCGAAACCAGCGCCGTTGAATCGGGCTTTCAGCAGGTTGACGCGCCGGACGATAAAAGGCACATAGCGAACGGCGGGGTCGAAGTTGTTCTGGTCCCAGCCGCCGTTGGCGATCCGGCCCTCGATCTTATTGTTGATATCGGCGTCAAAATGCTCGTAGAACCTCTGGCAGTAACCCTGCTTCAGATCCTGTTCCAGGCGGATACTGGCGTTCAAGCCCAGGCGCGGTGTTTTCCAGGTGGCGTTGATCTGCTCGATTTTTTTGATCTGCTGGCCGAATTCGGCCATGATATCGGTGTCCGTGATGGGATCGTTCTTGAACAGGATGGTTTTTCTAAATTCAGGCGATACGGCGTTGATGGCGGACTTGTTTCTATTCCACGAGTGGGTCAGCAGGATGCAGAAGATTAACGCCACCGTTATAAATCCGGTCAGCCAGAGATTGCTGGTCAAACGGTGCCACTCTTTGGCGCGTCGGGTCGGCGCATAGAGCGGCCGATCGGCGGGTAGAATCTTGGAAAAAAAGTCGTGCAAAAAAAAGCCGTGGCCCGTTCCCGGCAACTCTTGGGCGCCCAGCTTGCTGGTGGCACTGGCCTGGCTGTTGACCGGGCGGCCGGATTGCTGACCGCTGCAAAAGTAAATGCCGCGCACGGGTGCCAATTCCTGGAAAGGGTTGTCTTTGAAGGCGCCCTTGCAAAAGACCATCAAGCCTTTGCGCAAGCGGGCAAGCTCGTCGGGGAAGAGCAGCACTTCGGGATCGACATAGTGTTGATCGCGCACCTCTTCCTTGTTGGACAATATCAGGCGGATGTCTTTGAGCTTGTCTACGAGGGTATCCATGGTCTTATCCACCAGGATGGCGATATCGGTTTCGCCGTCATGGTTCATCAATCCCATGGCCTGATCCAGCGTCGTTTCCGATAGTAGGCGGCAAAAGCGATTCATGCCGAAGACCAGATCGCACTTGGTCACCAACAGGTAGATGGGAAACTTGGCGCCCATCACATGGATCACCTCGTCGATGCGCTTGCGGATCGTCCGGCCTTCCTCCTCGATCTTTTCCAGATCGCCTTCAAGCAATTGATCAGCCTCGGCGGTGACGATGATGCCGTTGATCGGCTCTTTTTTGCGGTATTTGATCAGGTGTTCCAAAAAGGCGAGCCACTCATTTTTATCCAGCTCTTCGTTGCGGTGCAGGGCGTATCTTCCGGCGATATCGATGACCACCGAATCGTCGAAAAACCACCAATCGCAATTACGGGTGCCCTCGATGCCGGAAATCCGGTTGATGTCGCCGAAGGGCGAGGGCAGCCTCGCGCTCTTGATGGCCGTGGATTTTCCCGCGCCGCTCTTGCCGACCATCATGTACCAGGGAAGCACATAGAGTGGGTTGCCCCTTCCCTTCAGGTGGGATTTTTTCAACGTGGAGACCGCTTGCTTGAAGCGCCGCCGCAATTCCCGCGAGGCGTCGTCGATGGCGGAGATGTTGCCCGGCATGTCGGTGCCGATGATGCCGTCCACGAACTTCATCTCTTTGCGCTTGAGCCATAACTTCCTGAGCAGAATTATAATGATGATCGTGGCCCCGAGGCAGGTCAGAATCATGGCCTTGACCCACCATTGGACATTCAAGCCCAATACGTAAAGAACGATCGCCCAGCATAACAATGCGCATAAAAGCAGCAATGCAAGGACAAAAATCAGCTTAAACAGGCGAACCAGTTTAAAATTGCGCATGGCGTAATTGTTTCTGCTTCAAGTGTATGGTGCAATGAATCATTCTCTACCGATTGACCTGTGTGAGGACCCGATGTCACCCCATACGGTCCGACTACATTGTGGCGAATTTGCCCAGATCCAGTTTGAGCAGGTAGTGATATACCGCCAGCAGACCAAAGAACAAGCCGAGGGGGATCAGGCCGATGAAAAACGGCAGGGCTCTGAAGCCGTAAGTCTGTTCTTTGCGCGCCGACGTATTGATCTGCCGCTGATAGGCTTCGGGAAACAACTGCCTGTTTTCAAGGGTGGGCTCACCGGCCGAACTGCCGAACAGCCGTTTCAAATTGGTTGCCTTCAAATGGTCGAGCACGGCGCCGTCCCCCTTTTCCACGTAGCGTCCGGCCAGACCGAGGGTCAGGCAGTAGTAGGCTACCTCACGGATATCCCGGTCTTCGTGCCCAAGTTTGTCGAGGCGGTTGAAGAACTCCTGGCCGCCGTCGGTGATATTGTAGTACCGGCGCTGCAACTTATTCTTCTGCCAATTCAGGATGTGGGTCCAGCGTGAGTTCATCAAGGCCTCGTCGATCCACACGCACACGGAGAGCCGGGCATAGTTGTAGTCGCCATCGGAAATATGCGCGGCCGCTTTGCACTTGAGGCTTTTTTCCAGCAATAGATCGATATCGTCTTTAACGGATTCGAAATCCGGTTGGTTCTGGTTGGCGTGTTTGACCGTATAAACGACATAAACGATCAATTCCATGAAGCAATCGATAAGTCGGGTCATTCGTCACCCCCGGCGACCATGAGTTCTATGCGCACATCTTTGGGGCGCGTATCCCAGGAGAGGGCCAGCTTTTGGTCCTCCACCACTTTGCCCCAAAGTCGGTTCTTATGATTGACGGAAAAATAGGCGCCCGTGTTTCGGCGGGGCAGTTCGGGGGGCGGATGAACGATATGCTTCAACTCAATGCCTCGCAGGGATTGCAAAATCAAAATGGAAAGGTGCTTGGGAGAGCTCATTTTGGCCTGGTTCTCCAACTCGGTAACCACTTGTTCCTGAGCAGCTTCGGTTTCGACCACCAGGTAGTAACGCTTGCGTCCCTGTACAAGTTTGGGTGTCATATCGGCCGAGAAGTACTGGCCATTGTAGCTGAATGGGATGACATACTCGGGTTCCGAGGCGATGTCGGCCATCAGCCGCGCCAGTATGTAATGGCAGCGCTTGAAGCAGCGGGTCAAATCCTCGTGGTCGTAATCCAGCAAATAATAGGGGCTGTCTTTGCTGATGTTAATCAGGTTGATTTTGGAAGAGAAGGTTGAAAGCTCGCCGATGAGCTGACACATCAATCCGTAAACGGTCCACGGATGCACGGCGCCTGCTGTGCCGAGCATATGGCGTAGGAGTGGTGAAAAGCGGTTTAAGGTGCGTAGCGTAAAGAGAAAAACCATATCTTTGGTACCGAATTCGGCGGTATGCACACCCCGGTCTTTTTTGTGGGTTTCGAGCTTGTTGGCGGTAGAGGTGATCAGTTCATTGATGGTTTTAATGTTTTGCATCAGCGCTTCGCAGGAGGAAAGACAAAGCACCGGGGGGATGTAATCGGGCATGATAATGATCTCTCCCTTGTGACTTTCGAGCCTGGCGATCGGAAGGATTTCGTAGTCGCCGATGGTGTTTTTCTCCTCCTCCCAAAGAATCTTGAGGACATAGCGCATGCGCTCGATGGGCAACTCCTCACCGCCAGCGTATAAATCGGCCAGGTGCTCGCCCTCAGTTTCGGAGGCGTATCGGGTCGGAATAATGGAAAACGATTCGTAGTCCTGGGGATCGGAGACATTTTTCCCGCTGCGGGACAACTTGCGCACCCCGAGATACACGGTGAAGGGTTTGCCCTTGTCTTTCCAGGCTTTTTCAAAATTGCGCGATTCGAGCACGGCGTTACCCGGGTAAATGGCGTGCGTCAGGTCACGAAACCGGAACTCGCCGCTCAGCACGTTGAAGACGTGGTTCGACAGAGCTTCCTCGTGGATCGAGATTTGGCCAGTCCCCCAGAAGGAGGGCTGCAGGTAGCGATTCAACGGATCGATCTGGGATTGGAAATAGAGATCCTGCCATTGAAAGTGATGGGGCTGCAAGAACAATCCTTCCTGCCAATGGATCGGTTTTGCCGGATGTTCCAAACCGCTGGTAAGAGCTTTATTCACATTCATCGTTGCACGTCATTTCTTCGCTGGTGATGGACTTGCTGTATTCGATCTGGTTGGGGCCTAAGGAGACCTCGACAT
>JBAQGR010000217.1:0-4220 GCA_049287895.1 Desulfatitalea sp. | reverse complement strand
TCGCCTGCGCGAGACAGTAATTATCCCAGAACTATGTTCATATACTTCGAAGTAATTTCTGTGAAAATTTGTGATCATTTTGCGTACGATTTCATTGTTAAGAGACTAAGAATATACAGTGAACAATCCCGACTTGCCCAAAATTGTAATTATCTGCGGTCCTACCGGGGTGGGCAAAACCGGTTTGGCCATCCGCTTGGCGCAACGTTTCGGCGGCCAGATCGTAGGGGCCGATTCCATGCAGATCTATCGCCGCATGGATATTGGTACGGCCAAACCCACGGCCGAAGAAAAAACGGCAGTCCGCCATCACATGGTGGACATCATCGATCCGGATCAAGCGTTCGATGCCGCCGCCTATGGGCAGCAAGCCCATCACATCATCCAGGAATTGCTGGCGGATGGTATCCGGCCGTTTGTGGTGGGCGGCACAGGTCTTTACATCAAGGCGCTCGTCTACGGTCTGTTCCAGAGCCAAGCATCGGACGCAGATGTCCGCCAACGGTTGAAGCAGCAGTTGGCCCAAGAGGGGACCGCCGCTATGCATGCCCATCTGGCCCGGCACGATCCCCAGGCCGCGTCCCGCGTTCATCCCAATGACACCTATCGCATCACGCGCGCCTTGGAGGTTATGGAACTGACCGGACGCGCCATCAGCACCCATCACGACGCGCACGGGTTCGCCCAGGCTCGGTACCAAACCTTGACCATTGGCCTCTCCTTGCCCCGGGAGCAGCTCTATGCCCGCATCGACCAGCGGTTGGATGCCATGATCGCGGCGGGCTTGTTGGAAGAGGTGCGCGGGCTGCTCGCGCACGGCTATGATGCAGACCTCAAGGCCATGCAAGCATTGGGTTATCGCCACATGGCCGACTTCATCCAGGGCCGCCTTACCTGGGACGAAGCCCTGCGCACCCTCAAGCGCGATCATCGCCATTACGCCAAACGGCAGAGGACCTGGTTCAACGCGGTTGCGGATATTCTCTGGTTGGCGCCCGACCAGGTCAACGAAGCCGCTCAAAGGATCGCAGAATTTTTCGCGTGACCCCCCTCCGAATTTTTTCTTTGAATTTAAGGGAAGTTCATAAATTTTAGCCTGTCTTTAATTTATGTGCTTGACATATTCTTTTCTTCTTGCCATATAGCGCCGCGGTATAAGTTGCATACCAAACCAATAAATCCTAATTCACTGTTAAGCTAATATTCGAAACCGGGGAGTTTGCTTCATGAAGGTGTTGTTTACGTCATGGAATGAAGAGGTTATCGATAATAGAAAGCTGAAAACGGACGATTGGAAAGATGCCCCTTCTTTAAAATTGCCCACGGAGTTTGACAAAGAAAACAGTATTACCGCCTTCATGGGGTGGGCCGGGATCATTCTGCTCCAAGACGATGCCCATATCGTGGATATGTGCGCCCGCTATATGGATGAGGTGCAGAAGGAGTCATGCGGCAAGTGCATTCCCTGCCGTATCGGCACGGCGGTGATGTTCAATCTCTTAAAAAAAATAGCGTCGGGCGTCGGTGAGACAAACGATCTGGCCCAATTGGAAACACTGGGGCGGACCATCATCGATACTTCCAAGTGCTATGTGGGCAAGACCGGGCCGCTGCCGATCTTGCATGCGCTTCAATATTTCAAAGAGCAGTTCCTGGCTTCGATCACCCAAAAGAAAGCGGCGCCCAACGGTGCGCGCTATGAAGCCAAGTGGACCGCGCCGTGCTACTCGGCCTGTCCGGCCGGTATGAACATTCCGACTTACGTTGAACTAATTAAAGAGGGCCGGCACCTTGAATCGTTGCAGGCCATCCGGACCGCAAGCCCCATGGCTGCTTCCCTGGGCCGCGCCTGTTTCCATCCCTGCGAAAAAAACTGCCGCCGCAGCAATGTGGAGAGCCCCATCGCCATCTGCAAGCTCAAGCGCTTTGCCTGGGACTATGAAGACCTGCGCGCAGTGACCCAGCCGGTCAATCCGGACAAAACCAAGCGGCCGGAAAAGGTGGCGGTGATCGGTGCGGGTCCGGCCGGATTGTCGGCCGCTTACTATCTGGCACTTAAAGGCTATCCGGTCACCATCTTCGAAGCGCTGCCCGTGCCCGGCGGCATGGTGGGCGTGGGCATTCCCGCCTACCGCGTACCCAAGGACGTGTTGCAACGGGAAACCGAGTTTGTCCAACGCATGGGTGTGGAGATCAAGTACAACACCCCCATTGGAAAAGAGCTGACCATTCCCCAATTGCAGCAGCAAGGTTACAAGGCCTTTTTCGTTTCCACCGGCGCCCATCTGTCCAAGAGCATGGGGGCTGAGGGTGAAGCGGAGAACTACACCGGCTTTATCAGGGGCATTGATTATCTGCGCGATTGCGTGACGACTAAAAAGTATGACGTCAAGGACAAGCGCATCATTGTGGTGGGCGGCGGCAATGTGGCCATGGACTGCTGCCGGTCTCCCATCCGTTTAGGCGCCAAGGAAGTGACCGTTGTCTACCGCCGCACCAAGAAAGAGCTGCCTGCCGATCCGCACGAAGTACACGATTCGGAAATCGAGGGCGTTAAATATATTTTCCTGGCGGCCCCCAAACGGATCGTGGCCGAAAACGGTCAGGTTACTGGATTGGAATGTTTGCGCATGGAGTTGGGCGAACCCGACGCCAGCGGACGTCGCAGACCGGTTGCGGTCAAGGGCTCGGAGTTCATCGTGCCGGCCGATATCATCTTGCAGGCCATCGGTCAGGACGCGGATATGTCCATGTTGAGCGGGGTGGAAGGCGTTGAGATCACCCGCAGGACCACCATCGCGGCCGACCCGGATACCATGCAGACCAATGTCCCCTGGCTCTTTACGGGCGGCGATGTGTTCAATGGACCCCTGACCATCGTGGATGCCTGCGGCAACGCCCGGCGCGCGGCCGAAAGCATTCACCAATACTTGAGCAATCAGCCTGTCGGCCTCTCGGTTTCCGAAAAGATGGACAAGGTGATGAAGAAACTGGGAGTCTACAATAAAGAAGAAAAGGGGATCTCGACAAACTGGGAACGGGTTCCCATGCCCACGATCTCCATCGAAGAGCGCGTTAGCAGTTTTGGCGAAGTTGAAATCGGATACACGCTGCAGCAGGCGCTGGAAGAAGCCGCGCGCTGCCTGAGATGTTACCAGGTTGGAATGGTGGCACTCGCGAAAACCGCTTCAAGAGCTTAAAAATTATGATGGATCAGGACACAAGACCGGATCAAGCCAGTTCAGCCCCCGTCAATCTGGCCATCGACGGGCAAAAGGTAACCACATCGCGCGGCAAGACCGTGCTGGAAGCGGCCACCGCCGCCGGCATCACCATTCCCACCCTTTGCTATTTGAAAGAGTTGAGCCCCATCGGCTCCTGCCGCGTTTGCGTGGTGGAAGTACAAGGGGCCGACCGCCCCTTGGCCGCTTGTCAGCTGCCGGTGGCCGAGGGCATGCAAGTCACCACCCAATCGGATCAACTGCGCGAGATGCGCAGGGCCATGGTGCAACTGCTGCTGGTTAATCATCCCTTGGATTGCCCGGTGTGCGAACGCAGCGGTGAATGCCGTTTGCAGAACCTCACCTATGAATTGGGCATCATTCAGCAGGATTTCCAGGCCGCGCCGGTGGAGCGCCAGAAGCATACCGATTGGGGTGTAGTGCGTTACAACCCAAACCTGTGCGTGCTATGCGAGCGTTGCGCGCGAGTGTGCCATGAGGTGCAGGGGGTCGCGGCTTACAAGATCAACCAGAAGGGCTACCGCTCCGTGATCGATACTCGGGACGGTCAGCCGCTGAATTGCGATTTTTGCGGGCGGTGCATTTCGGTCTGCCCCGTGGGCGCGCTCAACAGCGGACTCAAATTGCCGGCGCGCAGTTGGGAGCTGGAAAAGACCGCCACCATCTGCCCGTTCTGCGGCACTGGCTGCGCCATCGAGCTGCAAGTGAAAAAGGATCAAATTTGCCGGGTCACCGCACGGGCGGAGCAGGGCATCAACCAGGCCAATCTTTGTGCCAAGGGCCGCTTCGGTTTTCAATTCGTGCAAAGTCCTGAGCGGTTGCAAACCCCCCTGATCCGCAAGAACGGCAAATTGGTGGCGGCCACATGGGACGAGGCTCTCACCCTGGTGGCCGACACGTTGCAAAAGATCAAGAAAGAGCAGGGCGGCCAGGCCATCGGCGGCATCGGCTCCGAACGGGTGCCCAACGAAGACAACT
>JBAQGR010000216.1:0-3037 GCA_049287895.1 Desulfatitalea sp. | reverse complement strand
GCTTTTATCGCTCTGAAATTACACTCATTGCGTGCTTTATCCCGCGAATCATTGGAAGAAGCACCAAACCTCCACCTCGGTTGCCTGCATGAAAAAAGTAATCCAATATTAACAAGCGACTACGAATGCGCGAACCTACCCGTAAAACCATGTGAGCTGGGGGTTCGCGCTGCCTCAGACAATCAAAGGCCCTTCCTGATCGAAACTTGCCTTGGCGCCCATGTGCTCCACCCTGCTGCGCCAATTGGCGCCCAAAAAGTAAAACCGCAGGCTGTCTTGGGACTCCTTGATCTCATCGATCAACAGTTGCCGCAGCATGGTCCACTGGGCCGGGTCCACGATACATTCAAAGACCGAATACTGCACCCGCTGGCCGTGATTTTTACAAATCTTGGCCACCCGGCGCAATCTTCTTTGCCCACCTTCATCCGTAGTGGCCACATCATAGCTGACAAGCACCATCATCGTTTGCTACCTCCAGACAAACGGCGGATAGCCGTCCAGGTCGTTGCGCAGAAAGCGCGCCAGAAGCAGGGCCTGGATGTGGAAGAGAATGCCCACGGCCACCTTTTCGTTCAAAAAAGGATGATGAATTTCATCCTGCTTGCGCTTCTGATAGGTCACGATCACCTCTTTGCGGGTGTTATCGGTCATGGTCACCGCGCCGGTCTCCGATGTGCTGAATCCCTTGGCATTGACTTGCCCCAGGTTGATGAGCGAGAGCACCAGCCGATCGGCCAGAAACGGTCGGAACTCTTCCATCAGGTCCAGGGCCAATCCCGGACGGCCGGGACGGTCGCGGTGCAGAAAGCCCACTGCCGGATCGAGCCCCACGCCCTCCAGGGCCGAACGCACATCATGGAGCACCAGGGTGTAGATAAACGAAAGCAGACAATTGACGTTGTCCAAGGGCGGACGACGGTTGCGGCCCTTGAAAACAAAACCCTCCTTTTGATTGGTGATAAGGTGATCAAAAACGCTGAAGTAAATTCTGGCCGTATCGCCCTCGATACCGCGTACGCTGTCCAATTCAGCAGCCCCTTCAACTCTTTTTAGGCTCTCGGCCAGCAAATCAACGGCTCGTTGCACTTCCGGCTGTTGAATCTTATCGCCGTGATCTCTCAAGGCTCGCTGGATTACTGTCCGACTGTTGGCGATTTTTCCGGTTACAAAAAATCGCGCTATGTCGGTCGAAGAGTCCTGCGCATCGGCCCGCCGGTACTGCTCGCGCCGCAGTAACACATTCCCGGAAACCGGCCCCTGGAC
Source organism: Desulfatitalea sp. (assembly GCA_049287895.1). Classification (GTDB taxonomy): domain Bacteria; phylum Desulfobacterota; class Desulfobacteria; order Desulfobacterales; family Desulfosarcinaceae; genus Desulfatitalea. Next base: position 1,771 of record JBAQGR010000216.1, on the reverse strand, counting down.
CCTTGCCAGAAACCGGCCGTTTTCCGTCAAGAAGCTCAAGCCCACATTGTTCTCGGCACAAAAGCCCATTAAAAACGGGCTGCACATCACCCGGCCGAAGCAGACAATGCCGCCCAAGGTGTGCACCGGCACCTGGAGGCGCTTTTCACCTTCCACCGACACACGGACCGTCTCACCCTCCTTCGACAGGTAAGCCCCTTGGGTAGTAACGAACAGCGTATTGAGATGTTTTTTCATTCCCTATCCAGTACTTTTGCCAGGTATTGTTTTATCGTCTGCCTTTCCCCCACTATTTTTGGCAGGCACAGATTTACCAGAGAACATTTTTCGCATTTTGGCGAGTATTCAGGGCCAGATGTGATGCCCGATTCGATCAGCTTTCGAGCCTCAAACGCGGTTTCCTGGGTTTTTCGTCGAAGGGGTTCATCAAAGTCGACATTGGTTCTGCGCCGGGTCTTGCCATAAAAAAGTGCCCCGGCCGGAATGGTCACGCTCAGCATCTCTTCAAGACAAAGGGCTTGGGCGCAAAGCTGCACTGTGTCGCAATCGTCAGGCTTGGGCTTGCCTATCTTATACTCCACCGGAAACGGCAGCCATAATCCATCCGGCCGGCGGTGGAACTCAATTACATCGGACTTGCCCGACAACCCAAGCCGCATTGAACACAGCGGCACACCGTGCTCAATACGCACGTCACCTCGCGACTCCATGCCTTCCTTATGCACGTGCTCATGCATGACGCGGCCTTGGGCGGTAAAGATGTTCTCGGTCCATAGCTGCTCGATATGGATCAGGGCGCAACGGCGTCTACAAAAAATATAATGCGAAAGCGCCGATATCGAAATAGGTTCATCCAATTCAAATAGCAAAATGCTTTTCACCTCACGATCTTAAATAATGCAGCCATCGCCACCATTTTTGAATGATTCAATTTTAAGAACTCCTGCCATGTATCCAATAAAATCATCATACGCATAGGTCCACTTATATACTCCTGGGTGGCTCGAAAATTCAGGAAGACCCAGAAACTGAAGTCGATAACTCCATATCTGGACCGAAGATTTTTGTATCTCCCGCCAATCGACAGGCGCATGGCTTTCCATTTTTTTAACAAGCGCTTCATCTACAACAGCCGTTAGCGTTTGAGCGTCAATAACCTGGAACTTTTTTTCGACCTGTGGAAACCGAAACCCCTTTTCTAACTCCAACAACTCATCCGAAAACCTACCGGCAAGCCGAATTTCACGTTTCAGAGCATTTGTGCAAAGATCGGGGGATATGGGGGTTCCCTGCACAAGCAACTCAATTAAAACCTTTGATGGATCATTCATACCGGGATGTTTTTTAAGAAGTCCATCTTCTTTTAGAATGATCGTCCATACTGTTTCCGAATTAATAGCGTCATGGCGATTCACCCTTCCGGCTGTCTGAAGCAGGGAAACCAGTGAAGCTGCTTCACGTACACCGGCTTTAAATGACAAGTCTACTCCAGCTTCCACGCAGGATGTGGCAACAAGCGTCCAGTCCGTGTCATATGGATTTACCAGGCGAGTTTTTACCTTTTTAAGTGTTTTTGATCTATCATTCGGCGTCAGGGCCGTTGAAAGGTGTTCAACGCAAGACCGCCCAAATTGTTTTTGATATTCAAGCGCCACGACAGCCGCGCTTTGCACCGTGTTTAAAATAACAATGCGCGGGCCTGGGAGAGATGCTGCCCATTTCACAAGTTCACTGGCTCCCATTGGAAGATCATTGAAGCAGTATGTTATTC
>JBAQGR010000215.1:0-1848 GCA_049287895.1 Desulfatitalea sp. | reverse complement strand
CCAGTTACCTTGAGATCACCAGCGGCAATGTCACCAAGGACGCCACCTGGACCGCAGCCATCCCCTATGTCCTCTCCGGTTACTCCTTTGTCCAGGGCACAGATGGCGCGGACGCCATCACCACCCTGACCATCGCCCCTGGTGCTGTGCTAAAGTTCAACCAGAGCCGCTACCTGAACATCGGCGCTGCATCGGGCAGCCCAGGGGCCCTGATCGCCCAAGGCACAGCGGCCAACCCCATCCTCTTTACTTCCAACCAGGCCACGCCCACGGCCGGTTACTGGAACCAGATCAAGTTCGACAACACAGCCAACGACGCCACCACTGCTTTAAGCAACTGCGTGGTGGAGTATGGCGGCAGCGGAAGCCAGGGCATGATTCTTCTGAACAACGCCAAACCCACCATTGCCTATTGCAAATTCCGGTACAGCAGCCACGCCGGCCTTTATGTTGCCGGCAGCGACTGCACCGGAACCACTATCAACTGCAACACTTTTTTCAACAATGCCTACGGCCTCTATGTTTCCAGCGCCCTGCCGCTGATTCAGCAAAACAACTTTAATGGCAACACCAACTACGGCCTTTATTTCACAGGTTCCGGAACCTTGAGCGCCGAAAACAACTGGTGGGGATCCACCGCCGGCCCCAATACCACCGGCGACCGCACCTATGGCAATGTGGATGCCGATCCGTGGTCCGCGGCCGAAAATCAGTGCGGCGGCGCCTCCCAGAACTACCCGCCCTTTGCGCCATCCGCGCCCGTGCCGGCCGACAATGCCGTGCGCATAGCGGCCGAAGGGGGTGTGACTCTGGGCTGGGGGTGCAGCGATCCCAACGCCCTGGACACGCTCACCTATGCCATCCATTTGGGCACGACTTCCGGCAGCCTTCAGCTTCAGTCTCAAAGCATCGCGGGCCCATCCTATACGACGGGCGCGCTCCTGCGCGGAAAAACTTACTTCTGGAAAGTGGTTGCCAGGGATAGCGGCGGCTTGGAAACAGCCGGCCCGGTCTGGCGCTTTACCACTGCCGGCGATCCGCCGGACCTGGTCGTCAGCAGCCTTACTACTTCGCCTGCCGGCGGCATGCGGGCCAACAGCAATGTCATCCTGATCGCCCAAATCACCAATGCCGGCAACGGTCCGGTGGTAGACGGCTTTAGCACCGAGTTTAAGGTCAATGGCACGGTTATCGGTTCGATAGCCAGCAACCAGATCCTTGCCGCCGGCGCAAGCATGCCGGTCACCCGCAACTGGACCTACACCGGCGGTAATCCCACGCTGGCCGTGAAGGCTGACAGTTTAAATGCCGTGACGGAAACCAACGAAGCCAACAACCAGTTGCAAGCCTCGCTCTCGGTCGTGGCCGACATCACGGCGCCGGCGCTCTCGGGTACACTTCCCGCCAACGGGGCCCAGTTGCAGCAGGTGCAACAGATCAGCGCCAGCCTGATCGATACCCAAAGCGCCGTCAACGATGCCACCGTGATCTCTTCCTTTACCGTGACCAACAGCAGCCAGCAGACCATCGCCGGCACCGTCAGCGAAAGCAACGACACCTTCACTTTCATTCACACTATCCTGCCGCTCGCAGACGGCGTGTACCTGGCATCGATGATTGCAGCCGACACTTACGGAAACACGCAAAATTACAGTTTCAACTTTACTATCGATACCCAGCCGCCGGCCAAGCCGACCATCACGGGCGGCACGGTACAAAGTGGAACGATCCAACCCAGGCCAACCCAAAACACAGCCAATCGGGTCATTGCCGAGTTGAAAGGCTCTCGAGAAGGAAACACGAGTTTATGGACCAATGGCGTGCAACGGATAGGCCTGGGGTCCGGGG
>JBAQGR010000214.1:0-8734 GCA_049287895.1 Desulfatitalea sp. | reverse complement strand
CCGTCGATGCGGGCGGCCTGGTAGTAGGCTTCGGGGATCGCCCGCAACCCGGCGTAGCAGAGCAGCGCCACCAGCGGAGTCCAGTGCCACACCTCCATGGCCATCAGGGTGATCCAGGCGTAGATCGGCCGGGCCGTGTGATCGAAAGGCACATCCAGGATGCCCAGGCTATTGATCCCCACCCCGAAGAGCCCGATGTCCGGCCGGGTGAAGATGATCCAGATGGTGCCGATGACGTTCCAGGGGATCAGCAGGGGAATGGCCAGGGTCACCAGGCTGGCCGAGACGGTCCATCCTTTTTTGGGCATGGCCAGGGCAATGAGGATGCCCAGGGGGATTTCGATGAGCAGCACGAGGCCGGAAAAGAAGAACTGCCGCCACAATGCATCGTGCAGGCGGGTGTCGGCCAGCATCTGCTCGAACCACTCGGTGCCCACGAAGACGGCCTGACCTGGACCGAAGATATCCTGGAGCGAGTAGTTGACCACGGTCATCAGGGGGATGATGGCGCTGAAGGCCACGACCACGAAGACCGGCAGCACCAGAAACCAGGCGCGATTGTCTTCCCATTTTTCCATCGGATGGCTCCTATCTTCTTACCCCACCAATCTTCCATCGGCGAAAAACCGCGTCCACTCGGGCGGAAAGCGCAGCCAGGCTTTCTGCTGCGGCGGCCGCTGCTCTTCGGGCAATCGGGCGCGCAGGATGTGGCCGCCCAGGGAGAGGGTCACGATTTTGCAGCTACCCTGATCTTCGACGGTTTTCACATCCGCCGGCAGGGCGCCGTCCACGGCCGCAAGGTTCACCTCCAGGTGTATGGGCCGAATGCCCAACTCCAGGGTGCCCTGGGCCTTGGCCGCTAGATCGGCGGTGCGATCGTCCAGTCGCACGGCCGCGCCATTCACTTCGGCGATATTGCCGCGCACCCGGCAGGGGAGAAAATTCATCCCCGGACTGCCGATGAAGTAACCAACGAACTTGTGCTTGGGCTGCTCGAAAAGCTCTTCGGGCGTTCCGACCTGCACCACTTCGCCCTCGAACATGACCACGATTTGTTCGGCAAAGGTCATGGCCTCGACCTGATCGTGGGTCACATAGATCATGGTGGTGTGGAAACGTTCGTGGATCTCTTTCAACTTGCGCCGCAGCTGCCACTTCAAATGGGGGTCGATGACGGTCAGCGGTTCGTCGAAGAGAATCGCGGCCACGTCGCTGCGCACCAATCCGCGGCCCAGGGAGATCTTCTGCTTGGCGTCGGCGCTCAACCCGGCTGCCTTGCGATGCAGGACCGGTGTCAAATCGAGCATGTCGGCCACCTCGGCCACCCGCTGGCGGATCTGGTCGGCCGGCACGGCGCGGTTGCGCAGGGGAAAGGCCAGATTCTCCGCCACGCTCATGGTGTCGTAGAGTACCGGAAATTGAAATACCTGGGCGATGTTGCGCTTTTCCGGCGGCAGGCCGGTCACGTCGCTGCCGTTGTACAACACCTGGCCCTGGCTCGGCTTGAGCAGGCCGGAGATGATGTTGAGCAGGGTGGTCTTGCCGCAACCGGAGGGTCCCAGAAGGGCGTAGGCGCCGCCGTCCTTCCAGGTCATGTGAATGCGCTTGAGGGCGTACTGCTCAAGTTTCTGAGTTTTGGGAAGATAGCTGTGGGCGACTTCCCGCATATCGATGCACGCCATGCCGCAATACTCCTTATTTCTATGAGGTTGTTTCAAAATGTTCAATCGGGCACAAGATCAAGGCGGGGTGAGGTGGCCAACCGCAGACATACATGTAGTATTTCGAGGATTGGACGCCTCGCCCCAACGCCGATATTAAGCCCGAGGGGACGTTTTGAAATTACCTCCCTATGTTCCGGTGTTGCAGGTTTGATCCGGCGAGGCCACCAGCTTGCCTTGGGGATCATATACGAAAAAGTGGCACGGATGGACGTAAACCGTTATCTCCCGGCCGATCTTGAGTTGATGCACGCCGTCGTCCTGAACCACCAGGCGCGCATTTTCGTAGTTAATATGGATAAAGGTTTCCGAGCCGTTGATCTCGCACAACTCCACCGACACCTGGACGGCCACATCATTGGGGGATGTGCTTTTCAACAAAAGGTGGTTGCAGCGCACCCCGAAAATGTACGGGCCGGGTGATAAACGGGCCATGTGACCGTTGAGGGGCAAGCGGATCGCTTCGCCGAGCTGCGCCTGTTTATCGTGCACCTGGCCCTTGATGAAATTGATGGGCGGGTCGGAGAAGATCTCCGCCACCCGCATAGTGGCCGGGTGCCGGTACACTTCCGGCGTGGGGCCGGCCTGCAGGATGCGGCCTTCGTCCATCACCACGATGTTGCCGCCGAGCATCAACGCTTCGGCCGGTTCGGTGGTCGTGTACACCACCACGGCCGAGCGGCGCTCGAAAATCTGTTGCAGCTCGGTGCGCAACTCTTCGCGCAGCTTGTAGTCCAGGTTGACCAGGGGTTCGTCCAGCAACAGCAGATGGGTCTCCTTGACCAGGGCGCGGGCAATGGCCGTGCGCTGTTGCTGGCCGCCGGAAAGCTCGGCCGGCAGTCGATCGAGCAGATTGTCGATATGCAGAATGGCAGCCGTCTCCCTCACCCGGCGGTCGATGTCGCTTTTGGAAAGACCGGCGAGTTTGAGGGGCGAAGCAATGTTGTCGAAAACGGTCAGGGAGGGGTAGTTGATGAATTGCTGGTACACCATGGCCACGCTGCGTTTGCGGACCGTCACGCCGGTCACATCCCGGTCATCGACGATAATGCGGCCGCGGGTCGGCCGGTCCAGGCCGGCCATGATCCGCAACAGGGAGGTCTTGCCCGCAAGGGTGCGTCCCAGGATGACATGGCGCGATCCAGGTGCGAACTCCAGCTGGACGTCTTTGAGGTGAACTTCCCGCCCTACAATCTTGTCAACACTTTGGAGCACCAACGCCATGCTCTCTTCTCCGATGCAAGTGTGCTGAAATCGGGTACGCGGTGGACCCGAAACGAAATACAGTTTGCAGCAAGGATAAATTGCTACATACCAGCCCGATGTTTTTTTCGCAAGTGAAAATTTTGTTTCGGGTTGATATAAACCAAACGCAAAATGATCGATAGCGAAACCATTTAAATAACAACCGGTTTTCGGGCGATCCGCAGGTCAGCCGGTGACAGGTCCGGCGGCAACGAAAAGTTTCACCTCGGTTTTGGTCAACACCTCCACCAGGGCCGAGGGCGGATTCTGGTCGGTGAAAAGGGTGTCGATCTCGGCGATGTTGCCCAGGCGGACCATGGCGTTGCGGCCGAATTTGGTGTGATCGGTGGCCAGAAAGACCTTGCGCGAATTGTCGATGATGGCGCGCGCGGCGCGCACTTCGCGGTAGTCAAAATCGAGCAAGGTGCCGTCTAGATCGATGCCGCTGATGCCGATGATGCCGAAATCCACCCTGAACTGTTGAATGAAATCGATGGTGGCCTCGCCGATCAGACCGCCGTCGCGATGCCGAACCAGGCCACCGGCCACGATCACTTCGAAATTTTCGTTTGTGGACAAAATGGTAGCCACATTGAGGTTGTTGGTGATCACCCGAAGCCGTTTGTGGTGCACCAGCGCCTGGGCGATGGCCTCGGTGGTGGTGCCGATGTTGATGAAAAGCGAGGCGTGGTCCGGTATCTGGGCCGCGACCATCTGGGCGATCTGGCGTTTTTCCTCAAAGCGCAAGATTTTGCGTTCGTTGTAGGCCACGTTCTCGGTACTGGAGGCCATCCCCGCCCCGCCATGAAAACGCTGGATGAGGCCGGCCTTGTGCATGGTGTTGATATCGCGCCGGATGGTCTGGGGCGTGACGCTGAACTCCCGGGCCAGTTGTTCGATGGTCACAAAGCCTTTGGATTGAACGATTTTCTGAATTTGGGAATGGCGATGGCCGAGGTTCGGCTTACTGTCGGCGGCGTCGCTCGCGCCGTTGGCGCCGCGCGAAAGGGTTTTGGCATGAGTTGTCATGGATACGATCGACCCTCCCCGGACAGGATGCGCGTTGCATCCATAATGTCATATAGCGAACATTTATATTTTCAGAAAGGAAAATTTTCTGGTGACAGTGCCCAAAATTTTTGTTAAGTGTCCATCGGTGCGGACCGATAATTCACTTTGGATAGCAGTGCTGTGACATTAACACCCGCACGTCCCTTTCACAAGGATATACCCTATTGTTTTTTAACCGCTTCAAGCTGCCGCGGGAGTGAAGAAACGGGGAAGGGGGTGCCCCGGAATGAAAACCCAAGTGCTCATCATTGGTGCCGGTGTCACCGGTGCCGGCCTCGCCAGGGATCTGGCGCTGCGCGGTGTCCACACGATCGTTGTCGAAAAGCGGGATGTCAATGCCGGGGCCTCGGGCGGCAACCACGGGTTGCTGCACAGCGGCGCGCGCTACATTGCCTCGGATCCGCCCTCGGCCCACGAATGTCATCTGGAAAACCAACTTCTTAAACGTTTGGCGCCCCACTGTATCGAAACGACCGGCGGGCTTTTCGTGGCCGTGGCCGGCGATGATGAAAAGTATATCGCCGGTTTCGCCGACGCCTGCCGGCAGTGCCGGATCGAAGCGCACCCGGTGGATCTTAAAGAAGCCCGCGAAATGGAACCGGCCCTCTCCGACCGGATGATTGCAGCCTTCAGCGTCGATGACGCCACCGTCGATCCCTTCAAACTCTCCCTGGACAACATCGCCTTTGCCCAACAGCAGGGCGGCCAACTGCTGCGCTTCAGCAAAGTCGTCGCTTTCGACATTCAGGACGGCCGTATCCGGCGCACCGAGGTGCGCGATGACCTGACCGGGCGGAGTCGCTTCATCGAAGCCGAGGTGGTGGTCAACGCGGCCGGCGCCTGGGCCGGCAATATTGCCGCCCTGGCCGGGGCGCACATCGCCATGCGTTACTCCAAGGGCACCCTGCTGGTGACCCAGAGCCGCATGAGCCAACGGGTGATCAACCGGCTGCGCAAGGCCACCGACGGCGACATCCTGGTGCCTGGCGGAACGGTTTCGATCCTGGGGACCACCTCCGAACGGGTGGATACGCCCGACGTCATCTATCCTGAAATTCACGAAGTGGATGCGATCATCAACGAGGGCGCCGCCATGATTCCCGCACTGGCCGACACCCGCTACATCCGCGCCTATTGCGGGGTGCGGCCGCTGCTCGGCGGCAACAGCCCGAAGAGCGACGGCGACGACCGCGCCGTGAGCCGCGGATTCGCCCTCATCGACCATGGTCAGGCGCCGGAGCAAATCCGCAATTTCATCACCATCACCGGCGGCAAGCTGACCACCTACCGCCTGATGGCGGAAAAAACCGCCGACATGGTGTGTCGCATGATAGGTGTACAGGCCCCCGGCCGCACCCACCTCGAACCGCTGCCCAACACGGTGGATGCCCGCTGGACCGAACCGGGGCTGGCTCCCAGCACCTGGCTGCGGACCCATGCCCCCGATGATTTATTGATCTGTGAATGTGAAATGGTGCCCCAGAGCGTGGTGGAAGAGATCGTGGGCACCATCAAAAAGCAGGACGGAAGACCCGGGCTAAAGGCCATCGGCCTGCGCAGCCGCATCGGCAAAGGCCCCTGCCAGGGCACCTTCTGCAGCCAGCGTCTGGCCGCGCACCTCTATGATCGCCAACATCTGGAGAACCACCAGGGCGTGGCCGAGCTGCGCGCCTTTTTGCGGGAACGCTGGCGGGGACAGCAACCGTTGCTGTGGGATACCCCCCTGGCTCAGGCCGAATTGCTGGAAGCGATGCATTGCGGGTTGTTTTGTTTGGAATTGGAGGAGATAGAATTGAAGGTCGCGCAAGACAGCCATGAGCGCTAAAGAAAAAGAAATCTCCTGCGACCTCATCGTCATCGGCACCGGCATGGCCGGCATGGCCGCGGCCTTGTTTGCCGCTCAGCGGGGCATCGATACGGTCCAGGTGGGCATCACCGGAGAGATGGGCTTTGCCAGCGGTCTGATAGATCTTCTGGGGGTGCACCCGGTCGCCGACGGACGGATCGTGGACGACCCTTGGCAGGGCATCGCCCAGTTGTGCCGGGACGAACCGCTGCACCCCTACGCCAAAATGGAGATCGCCACCATCCGCAGGGCCATGGAGGATCTGTTGGCCTTTTTGCAAGCCGGCGGCTATCCCCATGTGACCCAAGGCCGGCGCAATATGGAGATGATGACCCCGGTGGGCACCACCAAGCCCACCTATGCCGTGCCCCACACCATGCAACACGGTCCCACGGCCCTGGCCCAACGCGCGCCCTGCCTGTTGGTGGGCTTCGAAGGATTGAAAGGGTACAGCGTTCGGCAGATCGCCTTGAGCCTGGCGCCACGCTGGCCCGATTTACGAACAGTTCACATCGCTTTCCCCGATGTCCAGGGAGAACTCTATACTGAGCGCCTGGCCCGTGCCCTGGACGTGGCCGCGACGCGCGAAAAACTCGTGGCCGCCATCCGGCCCCACCTGGGCACAGCCCGATTCGTGGCTTTACCGGCGGTGCTCGGCTTTTATCGTACGGTTCGCGTGATGGAGGATCTGCAACAAGGCTTGGGGCTACCCGTTTTTGAAATTCCCACCATGCTGCCGGCGGTCACCGGCGTGCGCCTTCGGGATCTATTCGAGCAGCGGCTGCCGGCCATGGGCATCCGTTCGTTCTGGCAGCAACGGGTCTTGGGGGTCCAGCGCCTGAACGACGGCCGCTGGTCCCTGGCAGTGGGATACACCGAAGCAGAGCGCCGGGTGGTCGCCCGCGGCGCGATCCTGTGCAGCGGGCGCTTTTTCGGCAAGGGCTTGCACGCCCGCCGCCACGGCATCCAGGAGACCATCTTCGATCTGCCCGTGGTTCAGCCCACGGACCGGGCTGCCTGGCACCATAAGGATCTGCTCGATCCCCAGGGCCATCCCATCAACCGGGCCGGCGTGGCCGTGGATGAACACTTTCGTCCTGTGGATGCGCAGTGCGATGCGATCTACCCGAATCTGTTCGCCGCCGGGTCGATCCTGGCCTATCAGGATTGGATGCGTCAGAAGTGCGGCAGCGGCGCGGCCATTGCCACGGCGTACAGTGCCGTGGAAAGCTGTGAGGGCTTTTTGAAGCAATCTTCGCAAGTGTAAGTGGGAACGCCCCACAAAGGGGTGCGACGATGCGCCTAACCTTTTTCGCTTATCTCGCCGCAGCCATCTGCCTGGCCGGTACGCTCTATCGCCTGGGCCGCTGGTGCGTGCTGCCCCTGGGCCCGGAGAGCCAACAGAGCACGCCGGCCCGTCGCCTGGTCTCCGCCGCCAGGGCCATGGCGGTGGCACTGCTCGACCCGCGGCGGATGGGGCCCATCCTGCGCGCCTTCCTGATAGATATCGTGGGCCAGATCCATATCCTGCGCCAGAGCCCGTTGCGCTGGGCCATGCACATGGCGCTGTGTTACGGCACGCTGCTTTTACTGCTGCTGCACACCTTCGACGACCAAGTTACAGCCCGCCTCTTTTCCGACTATGCCTCCACCCTCAACCCGTTCATGTTCCTGCGCAACCTGCTGGGGTTGCTGGTGGCGGCCGGCGTGGTCGTCGCCCTGGTGCGCCGGCGAGGCGATCCGACGCCGCTGCGCCTGACCCGCCGCGCCGACCGCCTGTTGCTGATACTGCTGGCATTTATCATCGCCAGTGGCGCGGCCCTCGAGGCGACCCAGATCATCTCCCCGACCCTTTTCGACCAGATGGTGGTCGACTACATGGGCAGCGATGACCCGGAAGAGATCGCCCCCTTGAAAGCCTATTGGGCCGCCCACTTCGATGTTGCCTTCACGCCGCCGCCGGCCGTTGATCCGGCGCTGCTGCAACAGGGCGCCCGACTGCATGCCGACTATTGCGCGGCCTGCCACTCGCGCCCGGCCTCGGCCGTGCTCGCCTATCCGCTGGCCCTGGCCATCAAGCCGCTGGCGGCGCCCTTCGCCCGCATCGAACTGGAGACATGGCTGTGGTACGCCCATTATGTGATCAGTTGCCTGGCCCTGGCCCTGCTCCCTTTCAGCAAACTGTTCCATCTGCTGGCCACACCGCTCGGCCTGCTGGTGCGCGCCCTGGGCCCGGCCCAGAGCGACCGGCCGGCCAACCGTCCCACCCGGCGCGCCCTGGGCCTGGATGCCTGCACCCATTGCGGCGTATGCAGCCAACACTGCTCGGTGGCGCCCATCTTCCAGGTGATCCCCAATGAAACCATCCTGCCCTCCGAAAAACTGGCCGGGGTGGCCCATCTGGCGAGCGGCCGGACGACACCCGGGATGGCCGCGGGATTGGCCGAAGGCAGCTTTATTTGCACCGCCTGCGGCCGATGCACGCGCTGGTGTCCTTCGGGCATCGACTTGCAGGATCTATGGGCCGCCTCCAAAAGCGATCTCATCCAGGGCGGCCATCCGGACCCCCACGGTTGGATGCGCCGCCATACGGCGCCCCAATGGGCCGAAATCCTGATCGCCCGCGGTGGGCCGGAAGTAAAGCTCCCGCCGCGGCCGGCCGTGCGCCTGACCGACAATCCCGACACTTTCTGGGCCTGCGTGCAGTGTTCCACCTGCACCAACGTGTGCCCCGTGGTCGCCGTCAGCCCGGACCCCCAGCGCGACCTGGAGCTGACACCCCAGCAGGTGATGAACCTGATGCGCTTGCAGCTCAAGGAGGCGGCCATGGGGGCCCGCATGGTGTGGGATT
>JBAQGR010000213.1:0-7301 GCA_049287895.1 Desulfatitalea sp. | reverse complement strand
GGCGACTTTTTCTGCCGCGCCAACCCGGCGGAAATCATCCCCATAACGGCCAACGATCAAGAGGCGCTCATCCTGGGGAGTGCTGCGGTTGACGTTGCGCTGCCGACGGCCGGCGACACGATAGAGATTCTCATCCGCTTGCAGCAACCATATGTAGACCCGCATCGATGCATCGGATGTGGGGTATGCGAGCATGAGTGCCCGGTGCAGGGCCGGCGTGCGATCCGGGTTACCGCGGAAAACGAATCCCGCACAAAGACGCATAACCTAATTATTTCCAAATAGGAGGTGTTATGAAAAAAGAGATGCAAAAGTGTTCACGGCGCCAATTTTTAAAAACCGCTGGTGTGGCCGGCGTGGGGTCCCTTCTGGCCAGCCGCGCAATGGCAGCGCCCCCCGCTGTGGAGCAACCCGCAACCTCACCCCCGGCACTCCCCCAGACAGGCGATGCGAAAGTGCCCACGCGGCCTTTCGGCAAAAGCGGGCGGCAGGTCTCTATCTTGTCTTTAGGGGGCATGTTCGATATCGACGCCAACCAGTTGATGCTCAAACAGGCGATCCAATGGGGCGTCACTTACTGGGATACGGCCGACTGCTACCACGCCGGCAGTGAAAAGGGCATCGGCAAATACTTTGCCAAATACCCCCAGGAACGCGAAAAGATATTCCTGGTCACCAAATCAGATGCCCGCGACCCTGACGGCCTCAGCAAACTGCTGGCGCGATCCCTTGAGCGCATGCAGACCGACTACATCGATCTTTACTTCATCCATGGTGTCGGCAGCATCAACGAGCTCACTGGCGATACGCGCCGCTGGGCCGAACAGGCCAAGGCCCAAAACAAAATCCGGCTGTTCGGTTTCAGCACCCACCGGAACATGGCCGCATTGCTGCAGGACGCGGCCAAGCTGGACTGGATCGACGGCATCATGCTGAGCTACAATTATCACCTCATGAACGACCCGGCGACGCAGGCCGCCGTCGCCGCCTGCGCTCAGGCCGGCATCGGCCTGACCGCCATGAAGACCCAGGGCGGCGGTTCCTGGTATGACTGGCGTAAATCGACCCAGGCCGGAAAAGCGCTCGCCGAGCAGTTCCGCCAAAAGGGCTGGAGTGAAGAGCAGGCCAAGCTCAAGGCGGTTTGGCAGAGCCCGCACATCGCCAGCATCTGCTCGCAGATGGACAGCATGCGCTTGCTCAAAGCCAACGTGGACGCGGCCGCGGACCCCACGCCGCTCTCGTCCGGAGAGATACGACTGTTCCGCGACTATGCGTGCGCCACCGCCGCGAACTACTGTGCCGGCTGCGGAAGCATCTGCGAGGCGGCCCTGTCTGCCCAGATCCCCATCAGCGACATCATGCGCTACCACATGTACAACCGCGGGTACGGCCGCGCCGACTGGGCCAAAGCGCACTTTTCCGCCTTGCCCGCAACGGTCCGCCGAATGCTGCCGCTGACCGACTTCAGCGCGGCCGAAGAGCGCTGCCCGCAACGCATGCCCATCGGCCGCTTGATGAAGGAAGCATTGGAAGATTTCGCTTGAAGAGAATGAATCGGCCGGCGCTGTTTTTCAACAGTTTGCTAAGGAGAGAGCCACCGCTGGGCCTCTTCGATGGTTCGGAAGACTCTGTTTTCCACCGGGGTCTCAGCGGAGAACATCTGATACATCCGCGCCAGACCATATTCGATGTCCCGGGGCGCCACGAAAGCGATCTTATAACCGACACCCGTTTTTTTCACGTGTGATTTATTGAGATGGGCGATCCGGCGGATTTCGTCTGTAGATATGCGCGAAGCGTTGGCTTGGCTCAAATCCCATAGGACACGCATCCCGGGTTTAAAATCCGGGAGGGTTGGCCGCAGCGCGAAGGCCTGCTGGAAGTCATCGATCCCCAGATCGCCAACGACCGTATGGGTTACGACCCCTGCCGCGGCATCAATGGCTGTATGGACAGTCAAAGCACGCTCCTCCAGGAACCCGACTCGTTAAGGGAATAACCGCTGGGCCCTGTTTTTACCAACTCCCGCTCTTTTTTTCAACCACCGGTTTACAAGAATCACGGTTAATACTATGATTGCACCATCCGAATCAAGCTGTGGCGCGGGCCACGGTATGGGCGGAAGGGTCCTGCAGTGCACTGAACATCAACTCGGTCGATCCGGCGTTGAAGGGCTATGCCAGTCATTTTCCCAATCGGTGGTGGCAAAGGCGGGGTCGGCAAAAGCTTCATCTCCGCCAATCTCGGCGCCCTCATGGCCAAGCGCGGTCACCGGGTGATTCTGATCGACCTGGATTTGGGCGGCTCCAATCTACATACCCTGCTGGGCATCAAAACGCCCCAAGGCGGCATCGACCGTTTCCTGGACAAAACAGAAACCCGGCTGGAAAACCTGGCCATCCCCACGCACGTGTCCAACCTCAGCTTCATCAGCTCGCTGCACTGCTCCATGGAGATCGCCAACCTTTACCATGCCCAAAAAATAAAGTTGATCAACGCCATCCAAAAGCTGGCCTGTGATTGCATCCTGCTGGATCTTGGCGCCGGAACCCATTTCAACACGCTGGATTTTTTCCTCGCCTCCGATTGCGGCCTCTTTGTCTGCACCCCTGAACCCACCTCTATCGAAAATGCGTTCCGCTTCATCAAGGCGGCCTATTTGCGCAAACTCAAACAGATCATCAGCCGCAATGCTTTCCACAAAATGGTCAAGAATACCGTCCAGGACGCCGGCAACCCGGCCTTGCGTTACAGCGACATTATCGATATGGTACTGAAATACGATCCCGGCATGGAGATGTTCCTGCGCGACAGCATCCGCCGTTTTGAATTCAAATTCATTTTGAATCAGTTCCGCAAGAACACGGACAGCACCCTGGGCGAAAAAATCAAAAGCGTCTGCAACCGGCATTTCTATTCGCCGTTTGAATACCTGGGCCGGATTGACTACGACGACCGTGTCACCGATTCCATATTGAGCAAAAACCTGTTCTCCCTGCAATTTCCGGAGAGCAAGACAGCCATCGATTTCAGGGCGATTGTCGATCAGTTGGCCCCCAAAAGGGTAGCCTCCCACACCCTGGCCAAGGTGCCATGAAGACCTTTGACGATCAGAACTATTACGAAATATTGAAGCTTCCCTTCGATGCCGAGGGCAGCGCCATCCAGCGCGCCTACCGGGAAGCGCTGGAGATCTATGGCGACAACTCCCTGGTGACCTATGCGCTCTTTTCCGACGAGCAGCGCGCCGACCTGCTGCAAGCCATCGACGAGGCGTTTCATACCCTGATGGACGAGAGTAAGCGCGCCACCTACAACCAGATGCTGGTCCGTTCGGGTTTGGCCGACGCCCCCGCCTTTGCACGCAAAATCGAGAAGCCGCCCACCCCCGCCCCTGCGACGCCGGGGCCCATCAAGCATCGCGATCTGAACGCCTGGGTGAAACAGAGATCCAGGGAGGAAGAGATCAAACAATTGACCGCCGAGATTCTCGGCAAGGACCTGGTGTCCGGCGGCGATCTGAAACGAATGCGTGAAGCGCTGGGGGTCGAGATCGCCGAAATTTATGAACTCACCCGCATCTCTGCCACGGCCCTCAAGTCCATCGAGTCCAATCAATTCGAAGCCTTGCCGGCCGAAGTTTTTCTGAAATCGTTTCTGCGCTCCCTGGCGCAAATACTTCAAATGGACGGCCAGCGGGTCGTGGAAGGCTACCTGAAGTATATCTCCCTGGCCAAACGCCCGGCTAAATGAGCGCGGGTGGCCATGGCGCCCGCCCATCCCGAAACCGGCTTCGCCGGCAGTGAATGTTTTCTTGCTTTCGAATATGAACGCAGTGGATGCGGGTCAGATGTGACGTTCATCTGCTGTTCTGCTGACGACAATGGTCGCAAACATGGCCAGCTGGGGCATCCATCGCGCCACTATTTTCTCCAAGCGAAAAACATAACCCATTTGTGCTTCAGACAACAGGCTGCGCACGGAAAAACCGCCGCAAAGCAGGTAAGAAAAGGGCATGTGCGGGGCCAGGCCGATCAGTCGTAATGTCGGGTATTTTGCTTCGAAGCGCTCGACGTCGCGTTTGAACACGATCCACGGCAAGGCGGAATTGGATTGCGAAAGCGGTCCGCCCTTGGTCAACCGCCACGCTTCGCGCTTCTTATCGAAAGGTTCGTGATGTAAAAAGCGATACACCATTTGGGACCACGCGGTCGTCCAAGGTTCGATCATGAGAATGACGCCGCCAGGCTTTAGGCAGCGGGCGGCCTCCGCCAAAAATTGGGGCACATCGGGCAGATGGTGGAAAGTGTTCAGCAGGACGATCGCGCGCAAAAGATCGGGCTTAAACGGCAGTGTGCACCCATTGCAAACCAACTCTGTATTGGGCCCCGATTGGATATCCGAAGTGATCAATCCGGGCATAACACTTTTTAGAAAACCGCCGCCGGTCCCTATCTCCAGCACCGGACCGCTTCCGTCTAAGGGCAGGCAGCGCAGCAGGGTTTGATACCAGCGTCGATAGATCGCTTTCAGGCATGGCTTTGCGCGCAACATCGCCGCATGGACGGCTACCGCATCCGGGCTATCGATGTCCAGCCCCAGAGCCTCTTTTTCCCAAAAGAGTTGTTTTACTCTTCTATTCAGCATATCGGGGTCAAATAAACCGGATACGTTTGGCAGCAAAAAAGACCATGCGCAGCAACAGCAAGCCATGGCGCCAGCGCCGGATATTGGTCTTACCATAGGTGCGGGCTCGGTAGCGCACCGGCAGATCGATCATCTTCAAATTCAACCGCGCCGCGCCGAAAAGCAGATCGAAATCGCCATAAGGATCAAAATCGCCGAAATAGGAGCGACCGCGCACGATTCGATCGTAATCCTTTTTCCAAAACACTTTGGTACCGCAAAGGGTGTCTTTGACCGGCTGGTTCAACAACCAAGTGAACGCCAGGCTGAAGAACTTGTTGGCGATCAAATTGAGCCAGCGCATGGCTTGATCTTCCATGGGATACACCAACCGCACACCGTTGATAAACTCGCCCGTATTGGACACGATGGCTTCGAGAAAACGGATCAACGCTTCGGGTGGCACGCTCAAGTCGGCATCCAAAATCATGATGATATCGCCTTGGGCATGTCCGATCCCCAGGCGGATGGCGTCCCCTTTGCCTTTTCCGGCTTGCTTGAAACGCTTTATATCATGGTGAGGATACTTTGCAATGACCGCCGCGATGGCCTCGAACGTTCGATCGTTGGAATGGCCTTCGACGAAAATCAACTCGGTTTGGGCACCCATGGCCGGCAGGCGGCGGACCACCGACGCGATGTTGCCCTCCTCGTTGCGGGCGGCCACAACGACGCTGACCTTGGGTTGAGGACCTTCTTGGGGTCCGCACAAGGGGCGCGCAATGGTGAAATTGGTCAAGGCGAACCAATGCAACGGCCAAAGATGAACCAGATAGCGGTTGAAGATCGCCGATAGCCAGCCCCTACGCAGCGGAACAAGGATGGCCGGCCGGCGCTGAATCACTTCGTAGCCGGCCAGTTTAAATATGTGGGCGACATCATCGGGTGCAAACCAGTTTTGGGAACACAACCGGGTGGCCAGGCCCATGGCCCGCGCCAAAGACAACGGCAAATGCCACAGGTTGTTGAAGTAGTTGATGATCACGCGTGTGCCCGGATGCAGGACGGGCTTGAGACTTTGCAACACATGCTGCACATCCCACAGGTCATTGACCAGATCGGACAAGATGATCACATCGAAAGTGGTTTGCAGTCGCGTGTATTGAAACGTATGCACATCGTCGCAAATAAACTCGAGGTCGGCGTAATTTGCCGAGGCCACGGCAATCATCTGGGATGAAAAATCGATGCCCACGCCGCGCGCGGGTTTCAGTGCGGCCAGCAAATGGCCGTGACCGCAACCAAGTTCCAGGACCCGCGATTGGGGCGCAACAAAAAAACGGTAGTAGTGCTTCAGCAGTTCCTGATAGTGCCGGCTGAACAGGCGCATGTGGGCGCTTTGAGCTGAGACCGCATCCCAATGGCGGCTGCGCCGGTGCTGATATTGCTGCATGCCCGCGTCGTTTTCAATCGATGCCATTCGTTGCCTCATGCGGCCTTGCCGCCAATTTCAGGGCCTCCGCCGATTGCCAGCGCAGCTCACCCTTGTCATCCAGCCACGCAACATACCTGACCACCAGAGCGTATCCGGTGTCATACTTCCATTGGCGTGGCCTCTTGAGAAGGGTGCCCACGGCAATAATCTCCTTGCCATCCAGAATGCTCAGTTGCGATTTGATGATCTCGGGAAATAGGGTCCAGGTGCGGGTATGGATCGTGCGCGCCGCGGGCGGATCTAATCTTTGCAGCGGCCAGAATTCGAATCCGCGCGAAGATACTTCTTGGTCCGCGTCCAAAAAAACCGCATCGCGGGCGTGATACACAAACCGGAGAAAAGCGGTCTGCGCGGAGATCTGCTCGAACGAGGGCGCCGGCCAGCGGGCGCCCAGGGATTCCAGCTCCGTCGGCCCTATGGGTAGCTCCTCAAGGTGAAGCGCGGCCGCAACCGCCTGCGCGCTTAATTCCGGCAGGCGGGTGTTGGTTTGCAGCGCGTTTGGCCCAATTACTTTAAGCATAATGGGGACGCCGATCAGGACAACGGCCACGGCCACAGGCCCGATCCACAGCGCGTGGATCGGGCCCTCAGTCCGCGCAGGGGCTCTTTCCAACAACACCCCTTTTCGATCGGTTAAGAATTGGAAGCCCAGGCCGGCGACCAGATAGATGGCAATGTCGCTGGAAATCTTGACGCGCTCGCCGCCATCGCTGCCGATAAAGGGCAGGGACAAGAATATCCCCAGAAAGTACATCCAGAGAAACGCATGGCGGGGCTGTGTCGGTGCGGCCCCAACAGCGATCACGCCGATGATGAAGCAGAACATACAGAAGTATTGAAAGTAAAATGGGACTAGGAGCATGGGTGCCCAGAGCCAGGGGGCGCGCTTGAATGCTTGCGTGAGCCGCAGTCTATTATCCATCGGTTCCAGGAAAAGCAAAACCCCAAAGCAGAGCAGGAAATAGCCCCAGCGCGATTCAAAGGCCTGGGGAATTTTGCGCAAATAGTTTCGATAGGTCTCGACCGCCGCATCGATAAATTGGCGGGGATGGCTTCGCAAGGTCTCGAACGTTCGTCGATAAATGATCCGATTCAACTCCGCGGTCGGCAATTGCTGCCGCATGGCCTCGGCGATGACCGGGTCGAGCGAGGCCGACCGCCAGCCTTTGCCCCCCGCCGC
>JBAQGR010000212.1:0-2923 GCA_049287895.1 Desulfatitalea sp. | reverse complement strand
CGGGATGCCTCAACTACTTTGCCTACCCCATCACCCCGCAGTCCGAGGTGGCCGAGTATCTCGCCTGGCGCATGCCCGAAGTCGACGGCGTATTCTTGCAGGGTGAGAGCGAGGTGGCGGTCTCCTATATGATCTTCGGTGCGGCCGGCGCCGGCGTGCGGGTCTTTACCACCTCTTCCAGCCCCGGCATCAGCCTGATGAGTGAAGCCATCAGC
The DNA here is from genome assembly GCA_049287895.1 of Desulfatitalea sp. Taxonomy (GTDB): domain Bacteria; phylum Desulfobacterota; class Desulfobacteria; order Desulfobacterales; family Desulfosarcinaceae; genus Desulfatitalea. The sequence continues at coordinate 2,708 of JBAQGR010000212.1, read as the reverse complement.
TACCTGTGCGGCGCTCAATTGCCGGCCGTGTTCGTCAATATCATGCGCGGCGGACCCGGGTTGGGCGGCATCCTGCCCTCCCAGGCCGATTACCTGCAAGCCACGAAAGGGATCGGGCATGGGGATTGCCGCCTGTTGGTTATGGCCCCGGCCAGTGTACAGGAGGCCGCCGAGATGGTGATGAGCGCCTTTCCCCTATCGGAAAAATATCGCAATCCCGTGATGATCCTGGGGGACGGTCTCATCGGCCAGATGATGGAGCCCGTGGAATTTCCGGATCATCTGAAGAGCGAGCCTACCAATAAAGATGATTGGGCCTCCAATGGCATGGATTACCGTAAGCGCACCACCCGCAACCTGGTGCGATCGCTCTTTTTGGACCCGGTGCAATTGAACAACAACAATTTGGCCTTGCGGGCCAAGTACGAGCGCATGAAACAGGAAGAGGTGCGCTTCGAAGCGTATAACACCGATGGCGACTATACCGTTCTCATCGTTTCGTACGGTACCATGAGCCGCGTGTGCAAGACCGCCATCGCCACCCTCAAGGAACAGGGCATCGAAGTGGGCCTGATCCGCCCGCAAACGCTGTTCCCCTATCCCGAGGTCGCGGTGCGCGAGGCAGCCCGCAAGACGAGCTGCCGGGCCGTGTTGTGCATCGAGATGAGCATGGGCCAGATGGTGGAGGATGTGGAGCGCAGCGTGCAAGGCGCCCGACCGGTGCAATGGTACGGCCAATGCGGCGGTGATGTGCCCACGCCCGAAGAGATCATCGATTTGGTAAAGCGCACCTTGAGCCCCCTATGACCCGCGTTGCGGGACGGCGGCGTCCCGTGAAGGAGAGAAGTGAATGGCCAAAACATTTCAAAGACCCCGCGCCATGTTTGACGCCCACACCCACTACTGCCCCGGCTGCACCCATGGCGTGATCCATCGGCTGGTGGCCGAAACCATCGACGAGCTGGGCATCCGCGGCCGCACGGTGGGCATTGCCCCGGTCGGGTGCGCCGTGATGGCTTACAACTATATCGACTGCGATTTCCAGGAAGCGGCCCATGGCCGGGCTCCGGCCATGGCCACGGGCATCAAGAGGGTGCGACCGGACCTGGTGGTGTTCACTTATCAAGGCGACGGCGACCTGGCCAGCATCGGCATGGGCGAGATCATCCACGCAGCCAACCGGGGTGAAAAGTTCACCACCATTTTTGTCAACAACGCCATTTACGGCATGACCGGCGGCCAGATGGCCCCCACCACCATGCCCAATCAGCGCACCACCACCAGCCCCTTCGGACGCAAGACCGAGGAGGTGGGGATGCCCATCCGGGTGGCCGAACTTCTGGCGACGCTGGTCACGCCGGGCTATATTACCCGGCAGACCGTCATCGGCCCCAAGCATATTCAGAAGGCCAAACGGGCCATCCGCCAGGCATTCGAGCATCAGGTCGAGAACCGCTGCTTTTCGTTGGTGGAGGTGGTCAGCACCTGTCCCACCAATTGGGGTATGACCCCCCAGGAAGCGATCCACTGGGCCGAAGAGGTGCTGCTGCCCTACTATCCCCTGGGCGATCTCAAGACACCCTACGACCAGTCCAAGGAGAAACCATGCAAAGTGAAGTGATGTTCGCCGGATTCGGCGGGCAGGGCATTCTGCTCAGCGGCAAGATTCTGGCCCACGCCGCCATGGAAGAGGGGTTCGAAGTGGCCTGGATACCCTCCTATGGTCCGGAAATGCGTGGCGGCACCGCCTATTGCCTGGTGGTCATCAGCGATCGGCCCATCGGCTCGCCCATCATCAAGAATCCCATGCACCTGGTGGCCATGAATGGGCCTTCCCTGGAAAAGTTCGCCCATGTCATCAAGCCCGGCGGCGTGATATTAACCAACGCCTCCTTGATCGCCGGAAATGCGGGGCGCGCGGATGTGGACGAGTTGAGGGTGCCCACCGGTGAACTCGCCGCCGGGGTGGGTAGTGCCAAGGCGGCCAACATCGTGGCCCTGTCGGCCTTCGTGGCCCGCTCTGGGCTGGTCTCCATCGATACCTTGAAGCATTGCATCGAAGCCGAGTTCAGCAAGCGGCCCCAATTGATCCCGCTCAACCTAAAGGCCATGGAGGCGGGGATCGCGGCGGCCAAGAAGTAAAGATCGTTCACGATGAAAATAGACATACCTCGATATATCAGCGATATTGCGCCCTACGTGCCCGGCAAACCGGTGGAGGAGCTGGAGCGGGAGTGCGGCATCACCGATTCCATCAAGCTGGCTTCCAATGAGAACCCCCTGGGGCCTTCCCCCAAGGCGATGGCCGCCATCGGCCGCGCCGTGGCCAAGCTGCACCGCTATCCCGATGGCGCGGGCTTTGAGCTGACCCGCCGCCTGGCCGACCACCTGAAGGTGCTTCCCGGCCAAATCGTTCTGGGCAATGGCTCGGACGATCTGTTGGGCATGTTGGCCCGCGTGCTGCTGCAGCCCGGCGATGAAGCCATTGTGCCCGATCCATCGTTTCTCATGTACACCATCGTGGTTCAGAGCGCCGGGGCCGTACCGATGAAGGTGCCCCTTAAGGAACTGGCCATGGATCTGACGGCGATGTTGGCCCAGGTGGGGCCGCGCACCCGCATGGTGTTCATCTGCAATCCCAACAATCCCACCGGCAGCGTGGTCAGTCGCCAGGCTTTCGATGCCTTTCTATCTGCTTTGCCGGCCCG
>JBAQGR010000211.1:0-2994 GCA_049287895.1 Desulfatitalea sp. | reverse complement strand
CTCCACCTGGATGTCGCCGCCGTGATCCTTGACAAATCCATAGCAGACCGACAAGCCAAGGCCCACGCCCCGGCCGCTGTCGGTTTTGGTGGTGAAGAAACTGTCGAAAATGTGGTCCAGATGTTCGGGTTTGATGCCCGTGCCCGTATCGCTGATCTCCACGCGTACATGGCCACCGTTACCGAGCGTGACGATTTTCAACAGCCCGCCGTTGGGCATGGCGTCCTTGGCATTGGAGACCATGTTGAGAAACACTTGGCGCAGATGGTTCTTGGAGGCCAGCACCGGTTTCAACCCTTTGGCGAAATCGAGCTCGATTTTGATGTCCACTTCGCGCAGCTGCTTTTCATGCAGCAACATGATTTCGTCCACGATGGTGTTGATATCCACCGGGGCACGCTGCTCCTGGTCCGGTTTAGAGAACGAGAGCATCTTGCGCAGCATGTCGGCCAGGCGCATGGTTTCGGACAGGGACATATCCAACAGCCGGCGGCGCTTGTTGTCGGGCTTGATTTCGGTCTTCATCAACTCCAGCGTGTTCATGATGCCGTACAAGGGGTTGTTCAGCTCGTGGGCCAACTGGGAGGTGAGCCGCCCCATGGCGGCCAGCTTTTCCGACTGCAGCAGCTGCTCCTGGGTGCGCCGCAGCTTGCGCTCCATCTCTAGCCGTTCGCCCAGATCGACGAAAAAACCCACCGAAGCCAACTCGCGGTCATGATCATCGTAAATGATGCTGGCCGACAAGGTGCCTTCTACCGGCGTTCCATTTTTATGCGTGAAGGTGATGGGATAGGTACGCAGCTTGCCGCGGCCACCGAATTCCTGGCTGCGCATCATGTGCATCACCTCGTAGGCCATGCCGTCATTGTACAGGCTGTGGACATCCTGGCCCATCAACTGGTCGGCGCTGTATCCCAGGGTATCCTCCACGCCCTTGTTGCAGATGATGATTTTACCCTGCATGTCCGCGCCGATGATGGCATTGGGCGAACTCTGAATGACGTTGTTCAGAAAGTCGTGGGCCTCGCGCAGCTTTTGCTGCATTTGCAGAATTTGGGATTGATCGACGCAGATACCTTCGTAGCCGAGCACCTGGCCGGCATGATCTCTCAGGGTGTGGGCGGTGAGCAGCACCGGCAGGGTGCTACCGTCCTTGCGCTTGAAGTTGACCGGGTAGTTGACCACCTGGCCGTGGTCCTCGATCATCCTTTGAAAGGCGATGCGGTCTTCGGGCCGCACGTACAGATCTTTCTGGATCAGGATCTTCAAAAACTCTTCTTTGCTGGGATAGCCGAGCAGCTTCAGCATGGTTTGGTTGGCATTGAGAAAGCGGCCTTCCTTGGAACTGACATAGACACCGGCGGCCACGTTTTCGAACAAGCGCCGGTAGTCCTGCTCGCTGGCCCGCAGTTTGAGTTCCTGGTCCTTGCGCAGGGTAATGTCCCGGTAAATGTTGAGTTTGGAGACGCTGCCGTCCAGGTTCCTGATGGGCACTTCGATGATGCGGTAGGTCTTGTTCCATCGCGGCATATAGATCTCCGACTGCACGCTGGAACCATGCTCGAACACCTCCTTGGCCTGGCACCAGGGGCACATCACCTCGCTGTCGTTGACCACTTCGTAGCATTTTTTGCCGATACCCGGCCCGAATTGGCGTATCATGGCCTGGTTCATGAATTCCACGGTATGGTCGTTGCGAGTGATATAAATGCCATCTTCCATGGCATTGAGGATTTCAACCAGATTGAGTGCTTTGTCGCATTCCATAAAAGCCTCTCGGGTTGGGGGTTGGATTGCGGTGATCGCGCGCCGGCGCTTGGGGATCGGCGTTGAATCGTACCGGGACGTCTACACGTGTCGATTTTCTATATCCATAGGAGGAAAGCGCCAAGGGTGTCAAGCGCCAAGCCTGCGCCGTTGGGATCGGCCGATATATTTATGCTTGCGCCCCCCTATGCTTTTTGATATCAGTGGCGCTCTCTTATGGTGGGTGTAGCTCAGTTGGCAGAGCACCAGGTTGTGGCCCTGGGTGTCGTGGGTTCAAGCCCCATCACTCACCCCATCGATAAAAAGGACCATTGTCGGATCGCTGCCGCAATGGTCTTATCGTTTGTGCGCCCGTAGCTCAGCTGGATAGAGCACCGGACTTCGAATCCGTAGGTCGCCCGTTCGAATCGGGCCGGGCGTACCAAAACCCCTGAAAGCAAGTGATGGCAGCTATTGCCCATCGCTTGCTTTTTATTTTTTTTAACGCGCCACTTGGTTTGAAGTGTAACGCGCCACTTGGTTTGAAACCACGTGACGGATGGTTTGAAACCACGCTTCGCGCGTAAAATTTGCAAATTTTGAATCTATTTAATCAGAAAAGGCTGGTGGACCTTTAGGATTGATCTTAGTTTTATAACGCTCCAGGCTGTGCGGCGCCGACGAGCAAAGTTTCGACTGAAAACCGTATCGGTTTCGGCTCCCGTCACCAGCCTGTTGTTAGCCGCTTTTTTCCTGTAGAGTCGTTTTAACTATTACCCATATTTACTACGTCATTCAAAGATGTATATATTGTCTGCCTTACCGCTGCAAGGAGGCATGATTTACACCATTGGTTACAAAGTATTTCCCAAACACTAGCTGAACTCTTAACAATGCGATCTCCTACCATAGTATTCCACTTGTGATGGTCCGGTTCAAGAATTGTATCTTCCAAAACCGTTAGCAATGTACCAGCTCCGACCCCAAATCTTGTTGGCAAATCAGGCCAACCTACAGATTTCAAGTTATTGTATATTAGTCTTTCCGGCGCCGCATCACCTGGAAGTGCTATGCATCCAACGGTTGCATCGTGATCTCCATCAACAACAGCTATGGATTTGTATGGTAAACGTTGATTATGTGCGAGAGAACCCATAATTTGAACAACGTTTGCGGGACCGACCGGAACGATATCTACTCTACTTAACATTTCAGATGTTTCATTGGAAGATGCGAGGATTTCTCGAA
>JBAQGR010000210.1:0-24426 GCA_049287895.1 Desulfatitalea sp. | reverse complement strand
TCTGCAGGGATTGGGTCGTTGCCGGCCGTTTTGTATCGCTGGCGTTCAGTTTCGCCACTCTATTCCCGCTCTATTTCCTCCTGAGACGTTTTTTTGATAAACCCATCGCCACTATCACCTTGCTGGTCTACGCCCTCATCCCCTCTTTTATCAGTCGCAGTGCGGATATCGTGCGCGATCCCGTCTTCTGGTTTTTAATTTGCAGCGGTATGTTGATGTTCGTTCGTCACATTGATAACAGTGCTGAACGACGATCTCCGATGGATTTATTGGTTAGCTGCTGCCTTTTCATGCTTGCGGCTTGGACGAGAATCGAAGGCGTGGCGTTCATTTTAGCGTCTGGCGTATATCTGTCGGTTCACAAGAGCGATAACAGGTTACGGAATCTCTTCTTCTTTTCGTTACCCGTTCTTTTGGCAATCATCGCTGTAATGATCGGCGCGCTATGGGTCGATCGACCCCTTAAGGCTTTTTATCGCACCGATAAGATTTACGGCGAATTGACCCAATTTAGCAACCACTATAATTCCCTCCGCGATCAATTGAAAGACTTGTCCAAAATTCATCCGGACTATTTCGGGGAGTTCTTAGGTGACATTCGCACCGTCGTCTGGATGGTGCCTTTCGTTTTGATATTCAATACACTGCTGGAGGGTTTCTTCTATCCCTACGCCTTGATTTTTATGCTGGGATTGATCGGCTTTCGCGGCAGGTGGTCCCAAAACAGACACCTTGGTTATTTTGTATGTCTCCTGGCGTTCAGTCTTGTGGTGCTATATATTCATCTTCTGCAAACCTGGCTCATATACAACCGCTTCTTGGCGATTTTGATCTATCCGAGCTTTCTGTTTGTTGGATATGGCATTGAGAATACCCTCGCCTTTTTAAAAAACAAATGGAACCTAAAACCTTTGACCGCAACAGCATGGGTCGTGGTATTCATTTTGGCTTTTGGTCTCGGTAAAAATATTCGCCCGAATCACGAAGACAAAATTATTTTTCGGCAAGCCGGCGAAATTATAGCCCGCCACAAAGCGCCGGACCAAGTGGCCAGGATCGCAGGGATGCCTTCGACGGTGTACGAATGGGTTTTCTTCTATGCCCATCGCTACTACCCCGGCGCTCTCTGCACAAGAGGCCTGATAAAAACGATCCCTACACAATATGCAAATCTTATTGAAGATATGCGCACCGATGGAATCCGCTATCTTTTCTATGAAGAGGACCAATGGCCCAAGCAGGGGTTTGACCTTATGGCGGCAGGCTTCGAGCAGAATTTCACGATACTGGGCCGATGGCAGCACAAGGACACAGGTATACTGATGCTCTTGGAGCTGAAAAACAGTTAGAAAATGAACTCTCGAAGCAATCTCTCCAGGATCACATCATCATCCACTTGATGAGCGTGTTCCCTGAGCATTTCGGGAGACCATTTGGGAGACTCTACCAAGTCATGCAAATCTGCAAAGGCCGCCTCGATTTGCGGCTGCTTCATCGGCGTAGGGATAATCACACCATTGATACCATGCGAGACCCAGTCCGCATACCCTGTCTTATCGCTTACCAAAACGGGAATACCCATTGCGTGACCTTCCGCGGCGGCACCGCCGAATGGATCATACTGGGAAGGAAGCACCATGGCTTTACTCAGCGTGGCATACTGCCATCCATCTGGTTGTGGGCCTATAAAATGAACACGGTCGCCGACACCGAGTCCAGCCGCCAACCGCGCATAGGTGCGGGTTGCACCCTTGCCCACGACGATCAAATGATAGGCGGGAGGCATAGCCGAAAGCCCCCTGATCGCGACATCGAGGCCTTTACGATCAAAGCCGCTGCCTAAAAATAACAGCGACCTCCAGGTTGGGTCGATGCCATGCTTTTGGCATAGTTCCCCAGCAATGCGCTCTCTGTCGGCAAACACTCCTTGCATAGCCTTCCAGCGAATGCCGCTATGGATAACAACCAGTTTTTCAGATGGCACGCCATATTCCCGCTGCACATCCTCCCGCACCATCTCGGAATTGCATCTGACTCTTACGAGCCTCGTGCTTTCGAATCCTTTTCTTTCAACAGAGAGCAAGTAACGGTGAAAAAGGCTGACCCGCCTGAAAAAATTGGCGATCGCCCCGGAATATTCACTCCTTAACTTTAAAAAGGTTTTATGCGTACCGCCACCGGCATGCAGATGCGTAAAAACGGTCACTTTATCGAGTGACAAGATGGTGGCCTGCCCGTGGACGCGTAGATATTTAGCAACCCCACGGTTGAAAGACCAGGCCTGCAACAGGCGGTTGCCGCGTCCGACGCCCGCGAAGATAATCTTAAAGTTTTTATCGATCACCGGCCATCGTTGGCCTGGCGAAGTTAAAAGAGTGACCTCAACCCCTTTATGCAACAGCCCCTTTATCAGGCTGAGAGCGACACGCTCAACGCCGCCATAGGCTGAATAAGTACTTCTGACAATAATGATTTGATTGATAACAACCCTCCCGCAAACCGGCCGCCATGCGAACTTTTAGCAAAGCGGCACCGAGATGCCTCACCAATCAATAGATGGAGAACAAGACCGGGACTATTTTGGTTTCATGCAATGTTGAAATGAGTTCCAAGATGCCTATCAGCCATACAAACCAAATGGCATCAAACAGGTTTTTCCTGAAAATCATAGGCCTTACGGTATATTCATCCGGCTCCTGGAATTTTGCACGCCTCGGAAAAAATGCGGGGATCGCTTGACGGTAGGATTCAAACCTCTCTTTATGGATCGCCGACAATCTAAGTTCTTCACTCTTGATCACCAGTGGGTAGTATATTAAAAAAAGCACAAGCGCGATCAGCGGAATAGTTATTGTCTTGGTGGCCAGGGCGACGCCAATCGCCCCCAGCAAGCTGAAAAAATAGAGAGGATTGCGACAAAGCGAGTAAGGTCCGACCATCACCAGAGTATTGTCCTTGTAACCGGAGATATAGAGGGCGCACCAAAGACGTCCTAGGGAAGCAATACCGGCGAGGACGCATGCCGCCATAAAAAGGATCGTGCCGATAAGCGGTGTCCGCTCCCATTTACTTCCGACGAACAACAATCCCAAACCCAAGATAAGTAGAAAAATCCGGGAGAACACCACGCGATAACGCTCAAACAATTGCTTTGCCGACAATCTATCCGTCTCCTTCGATGCCATGCGCGAATCGTTCGCGACGACCACTGGTTTGTGAATTTGTAGCCATAAAATGGGCGGGACTATATCCTCGCATCCGACGCTTGGCAAGCGTTATCAACGAACGCATTGAAACCTTCTGGATTTGGGAAAAATTCGATTTCAATGCTCACTACCATCAGGGGTACCGTCGGGCTGAAGCGATGACAAAGGCGATAAAAATCCTTTTCTGTCGTCGCCAGCCATTCCGCCCCTTCATCGCGGCATCTCATTTGGATCGTTTCTAAATCCCCATCCGAATAACGATGGTGGTCGTCGAATTCCAGGAACCCTTTCATTGACACTCCCAAGGAGAGCAAACTCCTTCTAAAATCGACATTATTAGCGATGCCGGAAAAGCCGAATACTTTGGTGCCCAAAATAGCAGCCGTATCAAGGGGCGCCATTTTCAGCCGGCCACCACCGGCTGTGACTTCGCGCGAGCGGATGGCCTCAAATAATGCAGGCACGTGCCTGCTGCGAAAAACCCTGTTAGTTGCTTTTATTTCTTTGGGCAAGGCGGGCACCCGGTTGTCCGGCCCACATCGCGTGAGGATAATGGCGTCCGCCCGAATGCTGCTTGAAATCGGCACGCGCAAGGGGCCTCGCGGCAGCAGATAGCCATTACCAAAAGGGTACCTGGCATCAAGCAGCAACAAATTCAGGTCGCGCTGCAGCCGCAGATGCTGATAGCCATCATCCAGCACAATAACCTCGGCCTGAAAATATCGGATTGCATTCACACCCGACCGGTAGCGATCCTGCCCGACCAGCACGGGAATACCGACAAGCTTGGCAGCCATCATAAACGCCTCGTCGCCGGCGCTGTCCGGATCCATGCAAATCCGAAGGCCGTCGGACACTATGCCGCCTTTTTTCTCGGCCCGGCCGCCATACCCGCGACTGAGGACAACCACACGATAGCCAATGCTTTGAAGATGCCTGGCGATATAGATGGTCATAGGCGTTTTCCCTGTGCCCCCGGCCGTCAAATTGCCCACGGAGATGACGCAGCACGGTAAGCAGCGGCTTTTCAACATGCCCCGACCATAGAGCCGATAGCGCGTTTGGGACAGCAGGCCGTAGACCCAAGAGGCCCCTGACAAAATATTGCTGGTATGCGGCCATCGCCCTGCGTCCCGCCCCTCAATAATGGTTCGGATTCGCTCTTTAGTTTTTACGAAAAATGCGGGCACCGTTCGGTTGGCTCCTGTTCTAATGCTTTTATTATCATATCCATCGTTTTGTCCAAAGCCCCCTGGTTTTCCCTAAAAACGCCGAGGGCGCGCTGACCGACCTGGCAACAGCGCACAGAGTCAGACAACAAATCGGACATGGCCGCAGACAACTCCAGGGCGTCATGGACGCAAAATGCTCCTCCGGCCGCTGTCAGCTTTTCGGCCACTGCCGTAAAATCGCTCATATCCGGCCCAAATAGGATGGCCTTGCCGAATGCGGCCGGCTCCAACGGATTATGGCCGCCTTCGGCCACCAGGCTCCCTCCGATGAAGGCGACATCGGCCAAGGCGTAAAGTCGGCGCAGTATGCCGATGGTATCGACCACCAATGCATCGCACTGGTCATTGGCCTCATTAAAGGCTAAAGCAGAAAGAAAATGGACTGCCAAACCCTGTGCACGAAACTGACGGCCTATGCTGCCCGCCCGTCCAGGGTCCCGCGGCGCCACAATCAACAACAAATCCTCAAACCGCTGTTTAAGCTTTTTGAAGATCTCCAGGCCGATGCTCTCTTCTCCCCGATGCGTGCTGCCCATGACAATGATCGGCCGCCGGAAGTCAATCCCCAATTCGACACGAAGGTCCTTCATCCCGGACAGAGGCACAGCACTCTCTTTTTGGTCGAACTTGACGTTGCCGGTCACCAGGACATTCTCGCGCGGCGCACCGATACGAGTGAAACGTGATGCATCGGATTCGGACTGGGCTCCGATACAGTTGAAGCTGGATAATACCCTGTTGCTGAAACGGCCGAGCAGGCGGTAGCCCCTGAAAGAGCCGATGGAGAGCCTGGCATTTACCAGTAAAACTGGAACCCCGCGACGTTGCATGCACATCTGGAAATTGGGCCAGATATCGGTTTCGACTATGACTACTACCTTCGGACGGATATGTTCCACGATACGCTGGACGGAAAAGAAGAGATCATAAGGGTAGTAAAAAAGAGCGGCGACCTTGCCGGCGAACAACCGTCGTGCAGTATTCATCCCGCTGTGAGTCGAGGCGGAAAAGACCACTGGTTGGTTTGGAAACCTCGCGCGCAACCGATCGACGATAGGCTCGGCCGATAACACCTCGCCCACGGATAGTGCATGGACCCAGATCGGTTGTTTCCCTTGCCCCGAAGCGCACAGAAGATTTACGCGACCGATCGTCCATCCCAAGCGGTGAAGAAAAGTAGCCCGGCGTTTGGGCTGTATCAATGTCATCATCAGGTAGGGCAGTCCGATCAATGCACCGAACATCAGTATCAGATTGTACCACAGCATCATGAGGTCTTCCTTTTACGCAATCGATCGATCATGGGTTCGGCGGTAGGACCTTACTTGCCAGGCTGCTAATCGGCATTGACAAACAGATACCCGGCCAAGCATAAAAAAAGGACATTCACACCCCAGGCCGCAAGGACGGGTGGCAAAATACCGGCATATCCGAGTCGCATGAAAAGCAGAAAAAAGGCAATCGCGTACAAAAAAATGATCCCAAGCCCATAGATAATACTGACCGCCAGTCCATCCCTGATTTTGCCTCGAGCGGCCAATCCCGCGCCGATCAGCGTCATGATGATGCAAACGAATGGGAACGATATCTTCGCTTGCAAATCCACCTGGTAGCGGACAGCATCATAGCCATCGGCGCGCACTTTTTCAACATATCGATAGAGCTGCAAAAAACTCATCTCTTCGGTTTGGGGAGCGGCCTTGGCCAGATCGTCCAGGGTAAAGGGCAGATCCACCTGCTGGGCATCGAAAAGAGAGACTTGCCACGCCTCTTTAGCCCCCTCACGCTGCTGCACGATCCCGTCTTTTAGCAACCACCGGCCCTCCATGAAAACCCCTTGGCGAGCGTCTATCCGCTGTACCAGATTGAATTGCCGATCGAATCGATTCACGCTGATCCCCATGGCGCTCTTACTGTCGGGTTGGTAGAATTTCAGATGAATGATGGATTGCTCGCCTTTGAGCCAAATGTCTTTCTGCCGGGTGGTGGTCATGCGGTGCCCTTTGACCTCCTGCAGCCAGATCTTGTTGGCACGCACCATGGTCAGAGGGGCCACCCCTTCGGCCGTCAGAATCACGAGCAGGGTGCCCGTGACCCCGCAGAGGAAAATAGGCCTTGCCAGGGAAGCCAGGCTGATTCCGCAGCTGCGCAACGCGACCAACTCATTGTTTTTGCCCATCAGTCCGAAAGTAATCAAAACCGCCAGCAACACACCCACCGGCGTGATCTGAACCAGAATCAACGGCAATTTATATGCGAAATAGAGCAGCGCCCGGCTCAGAGGCACATTGACTTCAACAAAATTGTCGATCTTTTCGATGAAATCGACTGCAAGATATATCCCCATCACCACGACAAAAATGATGCCGAAATGTTTGGCGATCTCTTTGATGATATAGCGCACCAGGATGGTCATGGTTGATCCTCGGAGGAAAATTTCAAACCCGCGGGTGTTGATGCAGCCGCCATCGTCGCACCCATTTGGACAGCGGCGGCAGCACGACCGGCTTCTCATGCACCGCGTGCGCCAGGAGACTCGCGCCGACGGCTCCGCAGACCGCATTGGGCGCCCACATCCCCACCACGGGAGGATAAAGGCCCGATTCCGCCAGCATCCAGCCGAGGGAAAGCATGATGTAATAGAGTAGAAAGAACCCCAGTCCCAAACCGATGCCGTATGCGCGCTTGGCCGATCGCGCCCGAATCCCCAAGGGCATCCCCAGCAACGCCATCACCAGGCATGCGACCGGCAGGGAAAATTTTTTGTGCCACTCTTTGAGCGCGTTGTAGTTCGCTTTTTTCCCTTTTGCGGCATGGATGGTTCGGTAAAGCTGTCCCAGCCCCATCTCCTTGACGTGCTCCCCTCTTTCCCCAAGTGCTTCAAGGTTTCGCTTCACGTCCAAACGGATGTCATAACTTTCGAAAGCAACCGTGTTGGCCCGGCGGTCTTCTAAATCGACTTGATGGATGGTTCCGTCGAACAGCCGCATTTGAATCGTCAGTTGTTCCCGATCGAAGAAAAGCCGGCCTCGGGGGGCCACCACCGTGCTGCTGACCTTGGCCGAGCGATGGTCTTCGATTAAAATATTCCGAAGGGTTTTTGTTTCGCTATCGATATCGTGGATATAGAGCACCACGTCTTTGTAAGTGTCGATGAACTGCCGTGGCTTCAAACCCGCATCCACATTGGCCGCGGCCATCTCATAGAGCAATTGCCTGGAGGCCCTGTAGCACATCGGCGAAGCATAGATGGTCATGCCCGCGGTCAGGAACGTGCCGCCCAGTCCGAAGAGAAGCACGGGCGGCAAAAGATGGTAGATACTGACACCGCCGGCCTTGAGGGCCACAATCTCCATGTCACCCGACATCCGCAGGAAAGTCAGCAGTGCCGAAAGCATGACGGACATTGGAATGACGAACTGGAGAAAATAGGGCATGGCATAAGCCAGCAAAAGCCCCACGGTAGCGACACCGATCTGGTAGCTGACGAGGTAGTCGGTAATCAGATTCATTTGGGTAATGATGAAAATGAAGGAAAAGAAGGCCAGGCTGATGCCGAACGGCGGTAGTAGTTCCCTGAAGATATATCTTTGAATGATGGTGTTCATGCAACTGTAGCGCCTGTCCTGTGCGGGCCTAAGAGTGGGTTGCAATCGTCTTGGGCGCGACCCAGAGGCCGCGTCGTCCCATCCGCTTCACTCGGCGGCCGGACCGAAAAGACAACTTACCCTATTGGCCTGGCAATAAAAAGTCAACTATCGGCGTCAAACTTGGCCTTGACACAAGGATATAAAATAGGTTAGCAAAACCCGTTTGTTAGGCATGTTGCAACTGCATGAAGTGTTTGAATTCTCAGGATAACGGGTGCGATGGACCGTACGGTGCGTCGAAGAACCCGTTTTTGTGCATATAGAGGCACGGACATGGAAAACGAAAGACCCGCCGATATTCTGGCGCAGCGCAAAGAGAAGGTCGAGGCCTTGCGGGCCGAGGGCATCAACCCATTCCCCAGCGGTGTTCGCGTACCGCACACCGTAGCGCTCATCCGGCAAGCCATCGAAACGACCACCCCCGAAGCGTTGCAGACGACCGCATTTACGGTGGCCGGCCGCATGATGGCCGTGAACAGTTTCGGCAAATCGGCATTTGTTCGCTTCAGGGACCGCACCGGCCAGATGCAGGCCTACATCCGCAAGGATAAAGTCGGCGACGAGGCGTATGCGCTGTTCAAACGCCTGGATATCGGCGATTTCATCGGCCTGACCGGAGGCGTCTTTCTCACCAAAACCGGCGAATGGACATTGCTGGCCGACAGCGTTCAGCTTCTGTGCAAAGCCACGCGTCCACTGCCCGAAAAGTTTCACGGCCTCAAAGACCCCGAAAAAAGATATCGCCAACGGTATGTGGACCTGATCATGAACAGCGATGTGCGCCGTATATTCATTACGCGCAGCCACATCGTCCAGGCGATCCGCCAGTTCTTCCTCCAGCGGGAGTATCTGGAGGTGGAAACCCCGATGATGCAACCTATTGCCGGCGGCGCCGAGGCGACCCCCTTTGTGACCCACCATAACGCCTTGGATATGGACCTTTATCTGCGCATCGCGCCGGAGCTGTATCTCAAGCGCCTTGTGGTCGGCGGGTTTGAGCGTGTCTTTGAAGTCAATCGCAATTTTCGCAACGAGGGGGTCTCCACCCAGCACAATCCGGAATTTACCATGCTGGAGTTTTACCAGGCCTACGCCACCTACCAGGATCTGATGGAGCTGACCGAGTCGCTCTTTGCCACGATCGCCGAGCAGGTGTTGGGGAGCACCACAATCACCTATCAGAACCAAGCCATCCAACTACAGGGCCCATGGCGGCGCTTGAGTCTGGCGGACGCGTTGGCGCAATTGGGCGGCTTGCCCCCTTCATTGTTGACCGATCACCAGGGGTTGATTGAATTTGCTGCCGCCAAGAAGGTTCCCCTGACCAAAACCCGATCCATCGGCAAGATTATCACCAAATTGTTCGACGCTCTAGTCGAACCGCAACTGATCCAACCCACATTCATTACCGGTTATCCCGTGGAGGTCTCGCCCCTGTCGCGCCGGAGCGAATCCAATCCGGAGCTCACCGAACGGTTTGAGCTGTTCATTGCCGGATTCGAGATCGCCAACGGTTTTTCGGAACTCAATGACCCCGAAGATCAAAATGGTCGTTTCATGCAACAGGTGCAGGACCGCCAGGAGGGCAACGAAGAGGCCCATCTGATGGATGAGGACTACATCGAAGCGCTGGCGTACGGCATGCCTCCCACCGCTGGCGAAGGGATCGGCATCGATCGACTGACAATGCTGTTGACCGATGCGCCATCGATCCGGGAAGTGATTTTGTTCCCCCACATGAAACCCAAAAGCCAGTAACCGCAAGCATAGGCGAATTTGGGAAGTGTCATTTGGCCGGAAGTACCGGCACACCGATCAAGAGGCCGATGCAATTCGAACTTTTTATAAGCCGTCGCTACTTCAAATCAAAGCCCAGACGGACCATTCTCTCCCTGATCACGTTGTTGTCCATCGCCGGGGTCGCCATTGGGGTGACCGCCCTGATTGTGGTCATCGGAGTGATGTCAGGATTTGAATCGGATCTCAAGAGCCGCATTTTGGGTATCGAACCGCATCTGGTCATCGACCGTCACGATCAACCGTTCCAGGATTACCAAAAAGTGGTGGCTTTGGCCGAGCGGACTCCCGGAGTGCAGGCGGCCTGGCCGGTGCAGGATCTGCAAGTGATGCTCAAAGCCAACACCCGTATTGCCGGTGCCGTCATCAAGGGAGTGGACCCGCTGGCTGCCGTCAAGGGGCTTGATATCCGGAGCCTGGGCGCGCTGACACCCTCGCCCCACCCGGCAGCGGATCAAGGCACGACGCCACCGGTACCACCGCTTATCATGGGCCGAGACCTGGCGCGTGCATTGGGAATCGTCCGCGGCGACACCCTTTTCGTGGTATCACCCAAGGGTACATTGGCGCCGGTGGGCATCGTACCCTACATGAAACGTTTCGAAGTGGTCGATTTTTTTCAAACCGGTATGTACGAATATGACGGCAGTCTGGTATTCATGCGCCTTGAAGATGCTCAGACATTGTCCCGGGCACAGCGAACGGTGAGCGCGGTGGAGATCCGGGTCGATCATATTTTTCACTCAGCAGCAATCGGCCGCCAAATAATGGCCGGTCTGGATGGCACCTACCGCCTGCGGGACTGGATGCAGTTGAACAAGAATCTATTTTCGGCCCTGAAACTGGAAAAAGCGGCCATGTTTATCACACTTACCTTGATCACTTTGGTGGCCACCTTCAGCATCACCAGCTCCCTGGTGATGATGGTCATGGAAAAAATTAAGGACATCGCCATTCTCAGGACATTGGGGGCCACAGCCCAGAGCATCAAGCGCATTTTCATTTTTCAAGGCATGCTGATCGGCACGATCGGCACGGTCGCGGGGGTTTTTTCCGGGACCCTGTTGTGCTACTTGCAGAGTGCCTATCAGCTGATCCGGCTGCCGGGAGATGTCTATTACATCACCGCCTTGCCGGTGGACTTGAAAATAATCGATGTCGCCGTGGTGGCGCTGTCGGCAATGGCCATCTGCTTTTTAGCCACCCTTTATCCGGCCGTTCAGGCATCCCGGTTCAATCCAGTCGAGGCGATTCGCTATGGGTGAAGAAGCAAACCAGAGAGCAACCACCGGCCAGGAAAAACCAAAGGCGGCAAATGGACTTCTGCGCGCCTCTGGCTTGAGCAAGAGCTTTCAGAGCAGTAAAGCACGTATTTGGGTGCTCAAAGAGCTTCATTTGACCTTGCAGCGGCAAGAGACATTGGCCGTGGTGGGCGCATCGGGCATCGGCAAATCCACGCTGCTCCACATTCTGGGAACCTTGGATCGCCCCGATAGTGGTACCCTATATTTTCAGGGAGAAGATGTTCTCCAATACGGCGAGCAGCGTTTGGCCCAATTCCGAAATCAAACCATGGGGTTTGTTTTTCAATTCCACCATCTACTGCCGGAATTTTCGGCGTTGGAAAACACCTCGATGCCCGCCTTGATTCAAGGCATGGACAAAGCCAGGGCCGCGCGCCTGGCGGAAAGCATCCTGACGCGCGTCGGCCTGTCCGAGCGGCTCCATCACAAGGCCACCGATCTATCGGGCGGCGAACAACAGCGGGTGGCTCTGGCGCGCGCTCTGGTGCTCAAACCCCCCATCCTCCTGGCCGACGAGCCGACCGGCAATCTGGACAAAAAAAACAGCGGTCAGATCCACCACCTCTTGCTCGAACTCAATCAAGAAATGGGAATGGCCATGGTGGTGGTGACCCACAATATGGAACTGGCATCCATGATGGCACGCCAAGCCACTATTGTGGAGGGCCGGCTCGAATACCACCGCTGAAATTCTAAGTAACTGATATAAAGGCTATACAATGCGCAAACCCAAATTAACGTTTTCATGTGCCCCGCACCTATGGTTTGGCCTGCTGCTCCTGGTTCTGGCTGGATCGGCCGCCCTCGCAGCCGGCGATGCGGACGGCCAGCGCCCCATCAAGGTGTTGGTCATGCCGTTTCAGGTCAATGCCCAAAACGACCTTTCCAACCTGCGCACCCAAATCGCCGGTGTGCTGGCCCAACGGCTCGAAAAGGAGGGGGCGGTCACCATCACGGTCCAAGCGCCCGAGGTCGAGGCTGCCCTGAAAACCACATCCGCGAATCTTGACGAAATCAGGACAAAGGCCCGGGAGGAGGGCGCGCAGCATGCGATCTGGGGTAGCTTCACACTCATCGGAACGATCTTCAGTCTGGACGTCCGCTTGATGTCCGTCCAGCCCGGCGCGCCGGCCGAACGCTTTTTCGCCCAGGGTCAAAACCTTGAAAGTCTGATCACGGTGGCTAACGATCTGGCGGATCAAATCGGACTCAAACTATTTGAACGTCAGCTCGTGACCGAAATCCTTATCCAGGGCAACCAGCGCATCGAATCGGATGCCATCCTACGTGTGATCAAAAGTCAAAAGGGCGGCGTCTACAAACCGGACGCGCTATCCAAGGACTTGCGGGCCATCTATGCCATGGGCTATTTCGATGATGTACGTATCGAAGTCCAGCCCGCTGGGGAAGGCAAGAGCATTATTTTCCATATCAAAGAAAAACCCACCATCCGCCACATCACCATCAAAGGCAACTCTTACATAGATGAAGATAAGATCCGCGAAAATCTGACCATCACCACCGGCGCCATCTTGAACATCTTCAAAATCCGCAGCAACATCGATCAAATCGAAACGCTCTACAAAGAGAAGAACTACCACAAGGCCAGCATTGACTATAAAATAAAGCCGCTGGACAACAATCAAGCCGATTTGGAGTTTACTATAGAAGAAGGTCCCAAAATTTTTGTGACCGCCATACGGTTTGAAGGCAACCACGCCTTCACCGAAAAAGAGCTCAAAAAGAAGCTCAAGGTTTCGGAAAAGGGATTTTTCTATTGGCTCACCTCCTCCGGGGATCTGGACCGGGCGGCGCTGGATCAGGATGTGGCCGGCCTGAACGCTTTTTACAGCAATCAAGGCTACATCAATGCCCGTGTCGGCGAACCGCGCATCGACATCAAAGACGATGGTATCGAGATCACTTTAAAAATCGAAGAAGGGGATCGCTTCAAGGTGGGCAAGGTGGATGTGACGGGTGATCTGATCGTTCCCAAGGAGGAGTTGCACCAAAAGTTGAGCATCGTCCAGGAAACATTTTATAATCGCGAAAAAGTTCGCAATGATGTTCTGGCCCTCACCGATCTCTATGCCGACCAGGGGTATGCTTACGCTGACGTATCACCGCGCATCGAGCAGAAACCCGAACAACTGGTGGTGGATATAACGTTCACCGTTCAGAAACGCGAACAAGTCTATTTTGAAAAAATCATCATCAACGGCAACACCAACACGCGCGACAAGGTCATCCGCCGCGAGCTGCATGTCCAGGAACAGGGGCTGTTCAGCGGCAAGGATCTCAAGCGTAGCGTCCGCAATCTCTATCGCTTGGACTATTTCGAAGATATCAAGGTGGATACGCTCAAGGGCAGCAGCGAAGACAAAATGGTCCTCAAGCTCGACGTCACCGAAAAACCGACAGGATCTTTCAGCTTCGGTGCCGGCTACAGCTCGGAAGAAAGGGTCTTTTTCACCGGCTCCATCTCCCAGCACAATTTGTTCGGTCGCGGGCAAAACCTCAGTTTTTCCGGATCGATCGGCGCCCGCACCACCTCCTTTGTACTGAGTTTTAACGAACCGTATCTCTTCGACACACGGTTCAGCGCAACGGCGAGCGCCTATAACCAGGAAAAAGAGTATGACAGCTATGATCGCAATAGCCAGGGGGGCGGGGTTGTCTTTGGTTATCCAGTGTTCGACTACACTACATATCGCCTGGGATATCATTTGGATCGCAGCGAAGTGTCGCCCCAGTCGGGAGAGGAAGATCGGGTGCCGGACAACATCGCCGAACTGGAGGGGACCAACTGGACCAGCAGCGCCGACACAAGCCTGACCTACGATTCGCGTGATCGGTTCTTCAACACCACCGAAGGCTCCAAGCACAGCCTGAGTTTTGAATATGCCGGCCTGGGTGGGGATATTGGTTTCAATAAAGGCATCGGTCAGACCATGTGGTACATCCCCATCGTTAAGAAATGGCTCACCGGATGCGCCAATGCGAAAATCGGTATCGTCAAGGGCAATGACGCTTCCAAAATTCTTCCGGATTACGAAAAATTCTATCTGGGCGGGATCAACAGTCTGCGTGGTTTCGGCTACCAGGGGGTCCATCTGACCGAGACCAACCAGGATGGCAACATCGTAGAGGTGGGCGGCGAAAAGATGCTCCAATTCAATGCGGAACTGATCTTTCCCATTGTAGCCCAGGCCGGTGTCAATGGGGTCTTTTTTTATGATACCGGCAATGTTTACGAAGAAAATTACGATATATCCGACCTGCGCCAGAGCGCCGGCGCGGGCATTCGGTGGCTCTCGCCCATTGCCCCCATCCGCATCGAATACGGCTTTATTTTGGACCGCAGGGAGGGCGAATCCCGGGGCGGTTGGGAGTTTACCTTGGGAGGATCGTTTTAACCTCCAAAGATTGATTGACCGCGAAGCAGGGGAATTGGCCATTCGTTCCCTTCAAACCGCTTGCAATGCGATCCGATTCTGATAAAAACCATGAACGTCGATCAAGGTTTGCTGAAGCTGAAAGACGTACCAAGATCGAGTGGACCCAAAACCCCATTTTTTGACCAATAGCCAAGGGAGGCGGCATGCGATTGCGCAAAATAGTGATGATGATGAGTTTTGGCCTTTGTTTGTTGACCATCGGAATCCCCTTTGGGTTCTGCGCGGATGTTGCTAAAATCGGAACGGTTAATTTTCAGAAGATTTTTGAAAACTCGTCCGCAGGAAAGGCCGTCAAGACAGCCATCAACAGCGAAGGCCAACGCATGGAGCAAGATCTCAAGCAAAAAGGCGAGGAGATCAAGGCCCTGGAAAAGCGCCTTGGTGAGGATGCGGGCGTGATGAGCAAAGAGGCCAGGGAGGAGCAACGTTGGGAATACGAACGCAAAATTGACGAGGTCAAAGCGCTCAAAAAGAAATATGACCGCCAGATCCAGGAACTTCAGATGCAACGAGTCAACGCTGTACGCCAGGAGGTGCTACAACTGATCCAGGAGTACGGTAAAAAAGAAGGCTATCTGTTGATCATCGAGGACGTCAATGTGGTCTATGCGCCGCAAAATCTGGATCTGACCGATGAAATCATAAAACGATACAACGAAAAGCCCTCCAAGGCGGGCGGTAAAAGCCAGGGGTCCAAAGAATAATGCCAACCTCCATGACTTTGCAACAAGTCGCGCAATTGGTGGGTGGACAGTGCATCGGTGACCCCGACACGGCCATCAAGGGAGCCGGCCCAATTGATGGCGCCGGTGAAGGGGATATCACTTTCGCGGAAAAAGGCCCCGCTCTCCAACGGATCCCCCAAAGCCGGGCGGCAGCCGTTCTGGTTCCCTTAGAGTTTGCCGAGGGGTCCAAAAACATGATCCAGGTGAAAAACCCGCGCCTGGCCTTTGCCATCATCCTTGCCCATTTCAACCCCTTGAAACGTCCGGTGCCGGGCATCCATCCATCGGTTGTGATGGGTTCAGGGTGCCGTGTGGGCCAGGGGGTCTCAATAGGTGCTGGAACGGTTCTGGGGGAAAGAGTCACGATCGGCGATGGCGTGGCTCTGCATCCTCTTGTGGCGATCGGGGACGATGTGGTCATCGGCAATGACACCATCATCTATCCCCACGTGGCGATCCTGGACCGCTGCTGTATCGGGCAACGGGTCATCATTCATGCCGGCACGGTCATCGGTAGCGACGGTTTCGGCTTTGTCCAGGATGGTGGCCGTCATTACAAGATCCCCCAAACCGGTATCGTCCGGATAGACGATGATGTGGAACTCGGGGCGGGCAACACCATCGATCGCGCCACTTTCGGTGAGACCTGGATTCAGACCGGGGTAAAAACCGATAACCAGGTGCATGTGGCCCATAATGTGGTGGTGGGCGAGCACACCTTGTTGATTGCTCAGGTAGGCATCGCCGGAAGCGCGACCATCGGCCACCATGCCATCCTGGCCGGCCAAGCCGCTATCGCCGGGCATATCTCCATCGGCAATGGCGCCATTGTCGGACCCATGACGGGGGTTGCCCATTCGATTGCCGACAAGGAAATCGTCTCCGGTTCACCGGCGGCCATGCCCCACCGGACATGGCTGCGGCTTCAGCATGTACTGCCGAACCTGCCCGATCTGCTGAAACAAGTCAGGCAACTGGAAAAAAGGTTGGCCGAAATAGAGCGGCAAACGTCGCCGCCCTAATCATTTTTATTGGCATTGCGCACTCAAGGAGCGCACGCCTGAATGCAAGAGGAGTCGTGAATGGATCTGCCCTTAGACATCCGCGCCATCATGAAACATCTTCCCCACCGCTATCCATTCCTATTGATCGATAGAATCCTGACGCTGGTTCCCGACCAGAGCATTACCGGGCTTAAGAATGTAACGATCAACGAACCGTACTTTCAGGGCCATTTTCCCGGTACCCCCATCATGCCGGGTGTCCTCATCGTTGAAGCCCTGGCGCAGGCCGGCGGGGTGTTGGCCATGGTTTCCATTCCCGACACCAGCGAAGGCACGCTGATGTATTTTATGGGGCTGGACCAGGTCAAATTCAGAAAACCGGTGGTGCCGGGGGATCAGTTGATCTTGGAAGTGGAGATTATAAAAAGGCGAGGAAAAGTGCTCAAGCTCAGCGGAACAGCCAAAGTGGACGGCCAGATTGCTGCCGAAGCCCAACTCATGGCCACTTTTGAAGGATAACCCTATGATTCATCCGACTGCTATCATTAGTGCCAATGCCCATATTGCTGATGACGCCACCATCGGTCCCTACTCCATCATCGGCGACCATGTCACTATCGGCGCCGGCACACAGATTATGCCCCATGTGGTGATCGATCCGTATGTCGAAATCGGTGCCAATTGCAAGATTTTTCAATTTGCCGCCATCGGCGCCCCACCCCAGGCCGTCAAATTCAAAGACGAAGAGACTTGGGTGAAAATCGGCAACGGTTGCATTATCCGTGAATTTGTAACCATCCATCGCGGAACCGCTTCTGGCGTGGGATTGACTCAGGTAGGCGACAATTGTCTTCTTATGGCTTACACCCATATCGCCCACGATTGCAAGGTGGGCAGCAATGTGGTGATGTCCAACAACGCCACGCTGGCGGGCCATATCACCATCGGCGACAACGCGAGCATCGGCGGCCTGGTGGCCATTCACCAATTCGTGCGCATCGGGGCGTATGCCTTCGTGGGCGGCAAGTCCGCGGTGGTCAAAGATATTCCACCCTATGTCCTGGCCGCAGGCGATCGCGCCAAGCTCCACGGCCTGAACCAGGTGGGCCTCAAGCGGCACGGCTTTTCAGATGCAACGGTGTCGCAACTCAAGAGAGCCTACCGATTGATCTTCCGAATCGGGTTAACTTTGAATGAGGCGATCCAGCGCGTGGCCGCCGAGGTGGAACCGATTCCGGAAGTGAACCATTTTATCGAATTTATCAAATCTTCCGAACGCGGGATCACCCGTTGACCGCCACCCCAACACGATGAGCATGCCTCAAAATATCGGCCAAAAGATAGGCCAAAAGATTGGATTGATCGCCGGCAACGGCCAGTTTCCGCTTTTGTTCGCCCAGGCGGCCCGCCATAAAGGGTGGCAGGTGTATGCCGTCGGGTATGAAGGCGAAACCGATCCGATCCTGGACCAGCAAGTGGAAACGATCGAATGGCTCTATCTGGGCCAGATCAAGCGCATGATCAAGTTCTTTCGACAACACGACATCGCCGATGCCGTCATGATCGGTGGAATCACCAAGACCCGCATGTTTACCAATGTCCGGCCGGACATCAAAGCCATTGCCCTGCTGGCGGGCATGCGCCACACCCATGACGACGCGATCCTGCGGGCCTTTGCCGACCTGCTTGAAAAGGAGGGGATTCACATCCACGCCTCCACCTTCCTGCTTCCCGAGATTTTAGCCCCGGAGGGGGTGTGGACGGCGCGCAAACCTTCCCGGACCGAAAGGGAAGATATGCTTCTCGGGTGGAATATCGCCAAAGAGATCGGACGCCTGGATATTGGCCAGTGCGTGGTCGTCGCCGGCGGCAGCGTTCTGGCCGTCGAGGCCATCGAGGGCACCGATGCCGCCATCGCCCGCGGCGGATCGCTATGCAAAGGCCAGGCAGTGGTCGTCAAGGTGTGCAAACCCTCCCAGGACACCCGTTTTGACATACCGGCGGTGGGGATGGGGACCATTGAAACCATGCAGCAGGCCAACATCAAAGCGCTGGCGATCGAAGCCGGCAAAGCCGTGGTTTTTGATCGGGAGGCGATGATTCAAAAAGCGAATCTCTACAAAATGACCATTGTGGCTTTTGCGGAGAGTACTATTTCCGATTCCTTCAAAGAATGAGCTATGGTCGCTAAAAAGAAGAAAACTCAAATGGTGCGCCCCAAGCTGCGTGTGGCCGTTGTCGGCGTGGGGTACTTAGGAAAATTCCATGCGGAAAAATATGCCCGCATGCCGGATGTGGAACTGATCGGCGTGGTGGACGCCAACCGGGATCAGGCGGACGGCATTGCCCGGCAGTATGGCACGCACGCTTTCTATCACCACATCGATCTATTGGGAAAAGTCGACGCGGTGAGCATTGCGGTCCCCACCGAGCTTCACTACACCATCAGCCGGGATTTTCTGGAAAACGATGTGGATCTTCTGATCGAAAAGCCGATCACTTCGCAATTGGAACAAGCCGATGATCTCCTGCAAATGGCCGAGCGACGCGGATGTATCATTCAGGTGGGGCACTTGGAGCGATTCAATCCAGCGGTGGTGGCCCTGGAAGGCATCGTGAATCAGCCCCGTTTCATCGAGTCCCACCGCCTCAGCATATTCAAAGAGCGCGGACTGGATGTCAGCGTGGTGCTCGATCTGATGATTCACGACATCGATATCATTCTCAACTTCGTGCGCTCCAAAGTGACCCGCATCCACGCGGCCGGCATCCCCGTCATCACAGGCAATGCGGATATCGCCAATGCCCGCCTGGAATTTGAAAACGGCTGCATCGCCAACGTTACGGCCAGCCGTATATCCATGAAAAACGAACGCAAAATACGTCTTTTTCAAAAAGAGGCTTACATATCCGTCAATTTTGCCAACCGCGAGATCACCATTGTTCGGCAGACGGGAGAAGCGACCCAGGGGATCGTTCCCGGGACAACCGTGGATCAACGTTGCTTTACCCAGGCCGATGCTCTGGAGGATGAGCTGAAATCTTTTGTCAAAGCGGTGGCGACCCGACAGGTTCCCGAAGTGACCGGTCAGATGGGACGCGATGCCCTAAAAATCGCTCTCAGTATCATGGATCAAATTCAACAGACCAGCGAACGGCTGGCACGGTAACGCGAATGACACCCGTGGAGCCCAAATCGGTCGTCATGGTAGCCGGCGAAGCCTCGGGGGACCTGCATGGCTCCCATTTGATCCATGCTTTACAAACGAGCCATGACCCCATCTTTGTTTGCGGCATGGGCGGTCGCGCCATGCGGGCGGCCGGCGCCAAAGTGATCATCGACGCCGACGAGGTGGCCGTGGTCGGGATCACCGAGGTGATCGCCAAAGCCCCTCAGGTGCTCAAAGCCATGCGCCAGCTCAAACGGTTGTTGGCGGGTCTGAAACCGGATCTTCTGATCCTGATCGACTTTCCGGATTTCAATCTCCATTTGGCGGCCGCGGCCAAAAAACTCGGCATACCGGTACTCTACTATATCAGCCCCCAGATTTGGGCCTGGCGCGCCGGCCGGGTTAAGAAAATCAAGAAACGTGTGGATCACATGGCCGTAATTCTACCCTTTGAAAAGCAGTTTTACGAGCAGCACCAAGTGCCGGTAACATTTGTGGGCCATCCTTTGATGGACTCGGCCACGGGTCGCGTCCCCATTCGTGATGAGATCTCCGGCCTGCCCCCATCACCGGTGGTCGGTTTGCTTCCCGGCTCACGGGATCGGGAAGTCGCCGGCCTGTTGCCCGTCATGCTCCAGGCCGCTCAACAATTGGGGCAAAAATTAAAATCGGTTCGTTTTATCCTCTCCTGCGCCGCCTCCATCGATCCTGACCTCATTCGCATCATCGCGCAGAATTACAATCTCGATCATCTGGAGATCTCCACTGCACCGGTCAGTCAAATACTGCCCAAGTGTCATCTGGCCGTGGTCGCCTCTGGTACGGCGACCCTGGAGGCCGCCATTTGCGGCACACCCATGATCATCGCCTACGTTGTCTCCCCGCTGAGCTATTGGCTGGGAAAGGCACTGATCAATGTGGAGCACATCGGTCTGGTCAACCTCATTGCCCAGGAGCGCATCGTGCCCGAACTGGTGCAAAACGAAGTGACACCGGAGGCGATCAGCGAAGCCGCCCAGAAGGTTCTGGGAGACGCGCAAACCTATGGGACGGCGTGCCAAAATCTGCGCATGGTCCGGCAGCGCCTGGGGGCCCCCGGCGCATCCGCCAAGGTGGCCCGGATCGCCCTGGACTTGATGGGAAGTAATCATGCTGTTTAAAAAAAAAGGGGGCACCGATCACCTTAAATGGCTCCTGATCGGCCACTTGGGCAAGCTTTTCATCGATCTGCTTTTCGCTGGCTCCAGGATCGAAGTCCGCGGCCGAGCGCCGGTAGAAGATCTGTTGGCCTCCCGCCGGTGCATTTTCGCCTTCTGGCATGCGCGCATTCTGCTGATCAGCTACGCCCACAAAGGCTGGGGCGCCGCCATTCTGGTCAGCGACTCGGCCGATGGCGAGATCATCGCCCAAATATTACAACGTCAAGGGCATGTCACGGTTCGCGGTTCGACCGGTACGGCCAAAGGCGGCACCCGTGCCTTGGCGCGCTTGATCAAAGAGATGCGTGACAATCGGCGGATTGGCGGTGTGGTCCCGGACGGCCCCCAGGGGCCGCGCCATAAAGTCCAGCCCGGAGTGATTTTTCTGGCCCAGAAGACCGGCTATCCCATCATCCCCGTCACCTATAGTGCCAAACGCGCTAAACGGTTCAACAGTTGGGATCGGTTTCTACTACCCTACCCGGCCACCACCTGCCGGCTGGTCTACGGCCGCCCCATCACGGTGCCGGCGGAAGGTGGCCCTGCTCTGATTCAACTCTGCACGCAGCAATTGGAACAGGAACTGATGTGCATCACCACGGAAGCGGACACTCGCTTTGGTCATTGTGTGGAATAACAACCCGTGAAAACGGAGACCCAAGCCTTTGCGTAAAAGACTTGGGTCCTTTGAATGTGGGTAGTAAACGACTTACCAGTTATCCTATATCCGATTCAATTTTCTCCGGGCGTAGCCGAACAGTAGACACACACCGAAGAGAAGTAAAGCAATCGCTGCCTGAATGCCTTGACTTCGCGTTTCGATGCCTGCTGTGTCAATAAAACAACCGGATGAGCCGGCACCTTCGGATGGGTTGCTACTCGTATCGGAATCCTGGCTGCTGTAACCCAAACCCGCCGGATCGACAATAATCCCATTGCGGATGCCATCCTGATCCCCAAGACCACCATCTTCCAAAACCAGGGTCACGGACCGACGATCGCTGCTGAAAACCGCATGATCATAAACAGTCCAACCCTCATCCGGGTCATATTTGTACCAGAGTGCATCGGAAGGCCCCGGTTGGGAGAAGTACACCGTGACCGTAGCAGTGGTGGCATCGTTCAGAAGGTAGAGTTTGAAACTGATCACTCCTGTAAGCTGCTCGGGTTGGTTGAGCGCCGGGGGTAGGAGCATTGTGTCCATGGACAGCAAGCTGCCCACCTGCACATCGTCGCTGATGCGTTTGACCGCGATATTAGGGTTGAAAGCATCAGCGGTGCTTACCCCTTGCAATCCAGTCTGAACCGCATCCGCGGTGCCATCGCTGTCGATATCGTCATTCCCATCCATTGCCTGACTATCAAGGATGCCGTTCCGGTCCGCGTCGCCGGCCTCCTGGTACCCGATGGTTTCGAATTCAGAAGCTTCGGACCAATCCGATACCCCGTTGTGCTGGTCGAAAAACTTTACTCTCCAATAATAGGTAGTCTCGGGATCAAGGATCAGCTCCGGTATCGTCAGGCTGGTCAGATGTTGAGCATCTGTCTTTTCGAAAACGAGATGAGTGAAGTCGGGGTCGGTACTCACCTGATAACAGGTGCGGGCATGGCTATCGGAATCGACGTCGGCAAATCCCTCGGTCTGCAAAGTAGGCGTCAACTCAACCCCAGTGGCCCCGTGGTCCGGCTGGCTGAGCAGGGGGCGATCCGGAGCATCATTGCCGGGCACGTTGGCTGGATCGCTGCTCAACTCAAACTCCTCACCATTGGAAATGCCGTCACCATCCAAATCCTCCAGGGCGTCATCCACCAGGGGATTCAGATTGAACTGCACCTCCCAGCTGTCCGGCATACCGTCGGCATCATCATCGAGATCGGCAGTATTACCGGTGCCATCAAGGTCGGTATCGATCCACTCGGTGGCATCCTGGGGAAAAGCATCCAAGGCATCAGCCCAGCCATCGCCATCGCTGTCCGCATTGGGTGACGGCGTGGGATTACCTGCTGGCGTGTACTGCACTTCGTTGGAGTCGCCGCTTTGATCACTGCCTTCGAAGGCGCGAACCACAAAATAATAGGTGGCGCCTTCGGTTAATCCGCCGATGGCGCAGGTAGTGCCGGCACCGTTGCACGCGGGTGCATCGTAATTATAGCTCTGGCCGGCCAGGCGTTGATACAACCGGTAGCCCTCAGGAGCCGGACTATTGGCGTCCCACTCCAATGTGACTTGGGCGGCGGAGACCCTCAAGGGCAACGAAACCAGCAGAAAACAAGTGATTACAATGAAGATTGTTGTTAGGCTGGCGATCTGTTTTTTAACCATGACATCCCCCGATCAATCTGTCACCGTGCGAATGGCGGCCTGATGCGGAGATGTCGCCTTCACCCGGCAACCCTGCTGCCATATCCTTATGGACCAGGACTTAGGCCAGTGGCTTTGCGTCTCATCCTTTCGGATGATTTGCCTTTTTCGAGCTGAAGTTGAAAGAGCAATAAAGGTTCTCGTCTGACTTACATTGAGCAACTTACGTGCCACATGATTGGCAGCAGCCACATGGAATTGTTTAATATTTTCATTTAGTTGATGGATAACAGGGTTGATGGGAATACAAAGGTGGGAGCCGGCACCAGTTGCCGTATAATTTAGTACATAGCGGCTGCACACACTTGTGCACTATGCGGATTGAATAACTACAGGTCCAGTTTTTATTTATTGGACCTTTTGAGAGCAAAAGAGAAGGTCGTGCCGCTGCCCAATTGGGTCTGCACATCCAACCGGCTGTCATATGCCTCCAATATGCGATGCACAATGGACAAACCCAAGCCCGTACCTTCCGATTTGGTCGTAAAAAAGGGATCAAATATTTTTTTAACCGTTTCCGGGGCCATGCCACAGCCATTGTCTCTGACATGGATGCTCACTTCATTGTTCTTAACCGGTACCGCATGGATCTCGATGGTACCTTCACCCTGCAACGCTTCGGCTGCATTCAAGAGCAGATTCCAGAGCACTTGGCGCAGATGGGCCGGGTCCATGAGCACAAGTATGTTTGGGACAAGTGTTTTTTTAAGGGAAAAGCGCTTGGCGTGGTTGGTATCCTTCTCGAACAATCCGGAGATCTCTTCGATACCCTCTTTGAGGTCCAGCATCTGGGGCTTACCGGCCGGTGGTCGCGCAAATAGCAAGAATTCGTTCACTAAGTTGCCGAGCCGATCGGTTTCGCGCAATGCGATCTCCATCAACCGCTGATGGTCTGGATCGTAGCGCAGATCATCTTTGAGCAATTGAATCGAACCCACCAGCGAGGCCAACGGATTCTTGATTTCATGGGCCAGGCCGGCGGCCATCTCCCCCATGTAAGCCATCTTTTCTACCCTTTTCACGTGTATTTCCATAGAGCGCAATTCACATTGGGACTTACGATTCTGCTCAGTCAGAAAACCGCTCAATAAAGCCACAGCAAAGCAGGCCGCCGTGGTGATTCCGATTTTAAAAACTACTTGCAGGTAGCTCAATTCCTTAATTGCGACGCTTTCATCGATCCCGGCGAGTGCCATGACATCAAATCGTTGCAGCGCAATAAGCGCGGTATATTGCAGGCTGCACAACAGGGCCAACGCGATCCCACCGCGCTGATAGAGAATCATGCTGGCGTAAATGATGATCACCAGGTACAAAAA
>JBAQGR010000209.1:0-15781 GCA_049287895.1 Desulfatitalea sp. | reverse complement strand
ATCGCGCCTATCGACTGGGCGCCGATGGCCACGATGAGCATCTCGGGGATATTGTCGGTGATCAGGGCAATGGTCTGGCCTTTTTGCAGGCCGATCTGCGCCAGCCCCAGGGCCGCCTTGCGCACCTGGGCATAATACTGGTCCCAGGTCAGGCAGCGCCAGATGCCGAACTCCTTTTCGCGCAACGCCACCCGGTCGCCGGTCTGCGCCACCCGCCAGCGCAACAACTGAGGGATTGTGTATTCCAGCAATGCTTCCCGATCGGTCATGCGGCCTCGTCTTTAAATGACGACAACATCAATTCTCGCCGATATACGCCTCGATCACCTTGGGATCGCGCGCCACCTCCGCCGGCCGTCCCGATCCGATCAGCTGGCCGAAGTCGAGCACATGGATGTGATCGGAGATGTCCATGACCACGCCCAGATCGTGTTCGACCAACACCACGGTGGTCCGCCGCTCCTTCTGAATATCGAGCACAAAACGCACCATATCTTCCTTCTCTTCGATATTCATGCCCGCCATGGGTTCGTCCAGCAGCAACAGCTCAGGATCCAGGGTCAGCGCGCGAGCCACCTCCACTCGCTTTTGCACCCCGTAGCTCAAGCTGCCCACGGTCCGCATGCGGTATGGTTCCAGCTCCATGAAATCGATGATCTCTTCCACATAGCCCCTGTTTTGGCCCTCCTGGCGGGACGCCCGGCCCATGTAAACCACGGCGTGCCAGAATCTGTATTGTAATTTGCGATGGCGGGCCAGCATCAGGTTGTCCAGCACCGTCATCCCCCTGAACAGTTCGATGTTCTGAAACGCACGGGCAATACCCCAGCTGGAGACCTGGTGGGGCGACGCGTGGCTCAGCCAGCGCTCGCCGAAACGGATCGCGCCGCGAGTGGGATGATAGAAGCCTGAAATGCAATTGAGCAGACTGGTTTTACCGGCACCGTTGGGACCGATGATGGATGTGATCAGGCCCGGCTGGATCGTCAAACTGACATCGGACAAAGCGTAGAGCCCACCGAAAGCGAGGGTGACGTCAGAAACGGTTAGCGTATTCATCTCAGCACTCTGTTTTGAACCGTGTGAACCGCGCCGGAGCTTTTGAAAACAGGCTGTCCGGAGAGGGTGAACGACGATTTACAGCCTGGTCTCATTAAAAGGCACCCGCACATCGCTTGTCAAGTTTATAAAACAGCGGCACAATAGCTGTATTTACCCGCTACTCATCCAGGGTCAGCAAATGAGATCGCAGATTGCCGGCCGTTCCGGTCAGCTTTAATTTCTTACGGATATTGTGGCGGTGGAAAAGCACCGTGTTCCTGGAAATAATCATCAAATCGGATAGTTCCTTGTTGGTCTTACCATCCTTGACCAAGGTGGCGATGCGGATCTCGGTGGGGGTCAGGGTTGCGAAGCGGCTCGACAGGCGGTTGATGAAAGGCGACACGATATTGTCCAGGTTGGATGCGAGAATGCGCAGAAGGGTCTGCTGGCGCGTGTTCATATTCATCTTCTGCATTTGATCGAGATAGGGCAGGACCAGCTCCTTTACATTTTTGAGCACATTTTTCTGCAACTCGTTCTTGTCCGCCACCCGCTGCTGCAGCAGCACCCGCAGCGCCGTGTTGACCTCTTCGAGGTGCTGGGATTGGCCCTGCAGATCAACTTCCCGGCGGCGCAACGCTTTTTCGGCGCGCTTGCGATCCTCGACCTCGCGTGCCAGCTGCCGGTTGGCCGCGTTCAGCTCGGTCGTACGCTCCTGCACAAGGCCCTCGAGCTGGTCCTGGTAGTTGCGCAGGGTCCGCTCGGCGCTCTTGCGATCGGAAATATCGCGCAAGGTGACGATATTGCCGATGTGCCGACCGGCTTCATCCGTGTACAGGCACGAACTCAGCTGCACGTCCAGCTTGCGCCCGTCGCGGGTCAAACGCTGGGTTTCGAAGAGATTGATTTTCTGCCCTTCCAGCATGGCCCCAATGGCGGCGTGGGTTTCGGGCCAGGCTTCGGTGGGCACGAAATCGATCTTTTGTCCCAGAATTTCCTGGCGCGGCATGCCGAAGGTCTGCTCGAAGGCCGGATTGACATACGTCGCCAGCCCATTCATATCGTAAACCACAATGGGATCGGGCGACGACTCGAGGAAGTTGCGGTAACGCTGCTCGCTTGCGCGGATGCCCGCTTCGGCTTTGCGGCGCTCGCTCAATTCGTGCCGCACCTCCTTGTACAGGGCCCCTTTTTCCAGTGCCAGCATGGCCAGGGCCGCAAAACGCTCCAGCAGCCGGACATCTTCTTCATCGAAGCGGCGATCCGGCGCAAGGTGCGCGAGCCCGATCACGCCGCGCACGCGCTGATCCGCCATCAACGGGATGCCCACCGCACAGTGCAGCGGGTCGAGGTCGGCACCCGGCAACCGTCCGGGCCAATTCTGGTAGTCAGCGACCACGATCGGCCGCGCCCGCTGCCGCACCTGGCCGCCCAAGCCTTCGCCCCATGCAACGCGACGCCCCACCTGGCCCTCGAAAATGCCCATGCCGACCTGCATCTCCATATACTGGTCGTCATCAATGCACAAATAGATGTAGCCGTGGGCCGTGCCGGTCAAACCCATAGCCCGCACCAGGATGGTTTGTAGCAGTTCCTGCGTGTCCAGCTTTTCGATCAGGTCCAGGGCGGTCTCATGCAGTGCGGTCAGATAGGCGTTATGCCGCTGAACGGCCCCTTCCGCCGCCAGCAGGCGCTCAGATTGACGCCTGAGCGCCTCGACCTCGCGCGCGAGCGCCTCATATGTCGGCCTACCCGTCAAATGCAACCTTCTTAGCTTAAACTGAATTGCCACAGCATCATGCTGAACACAACTGGCGCGAACCGTCTATGCTAAACGATCACGAAGCGCTTAACCATCGCCACCACCTCCTCAGGTGCGTCCAGGACCTGCACGATATCCATATCCCCCTGCGAAATCAGACCGGCATCTTTCAAGCGACTCCGGACCCAGGCCAGCAATCCGGACCAATAGTCACTGCCCACCAGGATGATGGGAAACGGCTTGACGCGCTTGGTCTGAATCAGGGTCATCACTTCGAACACCTCATCCAGGGTTCCGAAACCGCCCGGCAAGGCGATATAGGCCGCAGCATATTTGATGAACATCACCTTGCGCACAAAGAAATATTTAAATTCCAGCTTCAGGCTGGCATAGGGGTTGGGCATCTGTTCAAAGGGCAGCTTGATATTCAAGCCCACCGACGGCCCGCCGGCTTTGGCCGCACCCTTGTTGGCCGCCTCCATTACCCCGCCGCCGCCACCGGTGATCACGGCAAAGCCGGCTTTGACGAAAAGCTCTGCCAACCGTTCCGCTTTCAGGTACACCGGATCGTCCGGCTTGATACGTGCCGATCCGAACATGGTCACCGCCGGCCCCAGATCGTGCAGATTTTCGACCCCCTCCACGAACTCGCCGAGAATCCGAAACAGCCGCCACGATTCGTTCAGCTTGAAATCGTCGATCAAAAATTGTTTTTCCATAAAACTCCTTGGCGCCAAAGTGAATACAGATCCGCCCGACCGGCCGCGTGGGACGGCGGGTCGATTAGTATCGACATGGGGCTTAATTGTCAATCAAAGCCCGTTGACAGCCTTCATGCGATGATGGTACTAAATACCGTTTTATTTTCAGCCATTGTCCTCAATCCATCTTTTCGGGCACGACTCTTAATGGCATCCAGCGATCAAGCGCTTTACCGGGATCTGGTGATCGTCAACCAATTGGGACTGCATGCCAGATCGGCCGCAAAACTTGCCAAAACCGCCCAGGCGGCCGATAAGGATGTTTGGGTGCAGTTGGGGGACGAACGTGTCGATGCCAAACAGGTGATCGATCTTTTGACCCTGGCAGCGGCCAAGGGGGATTGCATCCGAGTCTCGATCGCGTCGCCGCTGGATGCGGATACGCTCGAGCGTATCGTTGCGCTGGTGACCAGCGGCTTTGGAGAGTAAGCGGCTTATGCCCGACCAGAAAACCAATGAAATCGTTTTACAGGGGATCGGCGGATCTCCGGGCATCTGCATCGGCAAAGCCTATCTGATGGACAAGGAAGGCATGGATGTGGTGCCCAAGTACACCCTGGGCAAGAGCCAGCTGGAGGCCGAAAAGAAACGCTTTAAAACCGCCGTCAAAAAGGCTATCGACGAACTGCACAAGATCATCAGCGACACCCCCGAAGAGTTGCGCGAAAACGCCAAGATCCTGGAAACCCACGTGGTCCTGCTCAAAGACAAAATGCTCTACGGTCGGACCATCGAAACCATCGAGATCGATCATATCAATGCCGAGTGGGCTTTGCGCAAAGTGGTGCTGTCCATCCAACCCCTCTTCGATGGCATGGGCGATGGCTATCTGCGCGACCGCGCCGAGGATGTGGTCGATGTCGCTGACCGCGTCATGAAACATTTGACCGGCGCAGAGAGCGTGAATATCGGCACTATCGACAAACGGGTGATTCTGGTAGCCCAGGATCTGTCGCCGGCCGAAACCAGCCAGATTCAACTTGAACGTGTTATGGGGTTCGTGACCGATCGCGGTGGCAGGACCTCGCACACCAGCATCATTGCGCGCAGCCTGGAGATACCGGCCGTACTGGGTCTCGAACAGGCCACCCGCATCATCCGCAACGACGACGTCATCGTGATAGACGGCAGCGCCGGCATCGTGGTGGTCAACCCCAGCGAAGAGACCCTGGCCGCCGCCGAATCGCACAAAAGCCAATATGAAGCGCGCCGCGCCCATTATGCCCGCAGCGGCCACCTGCCGGCCAAAACCAAGGACGGAATGGATTTGGCCGTCATGGGCAACATCGAATTACCTGAAGAGGTCGTGGCGGTGCTGGATCACGGCGGTGATGGCATCGGCCTATACCGTACCGAGTTCCAATACATGGCACGCAAGGATTTCCCCAGCGAAGAGGAACTGTTCGAAAATTACAAAGACGTGGTGGATGTTATTCCGGACAAGCCGGTGACCATTCGCACCCTGGACATCAACGGCGACAAAGCCGTGGCCTACATCTCCGACCCCGAGGAGAACCCGGTTCTCGGCCTACGGGCCATCCGCTACTGCCTGCGCAAACCCGACGTGTTCCTCACCCAGCTACGGGCCATCTTGCGGGCGGCACACTACGGCCAGGTCCGGCTGCTGTTGCCCATGATTTCCAAGATCGAGGAAGTCATCGAAACCAAACGCCTTCTGGCCAAGGCGGCGGACTCGTTGAAAAAGGACGGTCTGCCCCATCAAAAAAAAATCCCTGTCGGCGTGATGATCGAAGTTCCCTCGGCAGCCATCATGGCCGACACCATCGCCCCGGAAATCGACTTTTTCAGCATCGGAACCAACGACCTGATTCAATACACCATGGCCATCGATCGCGGCAACCGGCATGTGGCCTACCTGTACAACCCTCTCAACCCGGCGGTGTTGCGTCTGCTCAAAACCGTCACCAAAGCGGCTGCGCACCAAAACGTCCCGGTCTTCATATGCGGTGAGATGGCCAGTGAAGCCATTTATGTCCCCATTCTTTTGGGGTTGGGGCTGAGGGAGCTGAGCACCAATCCCCAGGCCATCCCCATGATTAAAAGCGCCATTCGCTTGCTCAACGTGGAAAAGACCAAAGCGTTTGTGGAGCGGTTGCTCCAGCAAACCACAACCGAGCAGATCGAACGCCTGGTACAGAAAACCTACGGCGATCTGCTGAACAATGGGAATCATCACAGCTGGGAGCGATAAGCGGTGGCCAAAGACCATATTAAAATCATAGCGGATAACCGCAAGGCGCTCTTTGAGTACTTTGTCGAGGAGCGTTTCGAAGCCGGCATGGTGCTCACCGGTACGGAGGTCAAATCCCTGCGCCTGGGACGGGCCAACCTCAAAGACTCCTATGCCCGCATCCGAAACGGCGAGGTTTACGTCCTGCAGATGCACATCAGCCCCTGCCCCTTTGCCTTCTATGACAACCACGACCCCCTGCGACAGCGCAAACTGCTTTTGCACAGAACGGAAATCCGCAAGCTGTACGGCAAAATGAACGAACGCGGCTACTCCCTGATCCCCTTGCGGCTTTATTTCCGCGACAGCAAAGTGAAACTGGAGCTGGCCCTGGCCAAGGGCAAGCACAAATACGACAAGCGCGACACCATCCGGCGCCGCGACCAACAGCGAGAGCTACAACGACAACGCAAAGAGTACAAATAGCCGTTTGACAAGCGCGGGGAACTCCACTATCTTGTGCCTGTTCAGTTGCTCTTTAAAAATCCTTACGCAAGCAGTCCAATTGGGGGCGAAACGGCTTCGACGGGGACAAAGAAGTGCTGGTTGCATACCGAGTTCTCATCGGCTCGTAAACTCGGTGGGAAACTAAATATAATCGCAGACGATTATAACTACGCCGTAGCCGCCTAGGCGGCTTCCGTCCTGCCGTTTCACTCCTGCGGATTCGGGCCAGGGCGTCGACTAGCAGGATAGTTCATGCCGAATGTCTGTTACGGTACGAATGAAATCTTAGCAGGCTAGCGGTCCGAGCCTTTCGCCTGATGGAGCCTTGGACTGCGAAACCAATCATCGGGACATGTATGTAGACGCCAGTGCGGAAGGTTTCCGGACGCGGGTTCAACTCCCGCCGCCTCCACCAACATTGATAAAGCGAACTCGTCCAAAGGCCAGGAACGGCATCTTTGGCAGGTTCGTTTTTCTTTTTGTATTAGTCGGTTAAGGGGTTATTAACGCGGCAGTGACCTCACTTCCTATTTGGGAAATCCACCGCACCTTATTTTTCTCCGGCCGCAAAATTCTCCGAATTCTTCCCTTCGCTCTTCAGGCCTCGTCCGGGAACCCACATTTTTTCTTTCGTTCGTTCAGCCACCTTTTCATCGGCAACCTTATTAATAATATGATAAATGTTTTCAATTAGATCGTTAATGTCCATGGTTGGCCTCTCCTTGTTTTTTGTTATGGCCTTTACTTACCGGAGAGACAGAGAAAGTGTCGGCAGTCTGTTTATTTGTTCTTGCAGAGCGCATAGCAGATGTTATAGTCTGCCGGTTGAATGAGATGGCAGAGCCATTCCTTACAATGCCATGCTTTCATCCCAGCGATCCAAGTTGAGAACAATGAACCAACAGACTGAAAACTTTCCGGAAGTGGTCAAGGAACTCCGCAAACAACTGGGACTTTCCCAGGAGGAGCTGGCCCACGCCCTCGGCGTGAGCTTCGCCACCGTGAATCGCTGGGAAAACGGCAAGACGACACCCTCTAAGCTGGCGCGTCGCCAATTGGACTGGTTTCGCCGCGAACATGTGGCTGTCATTGAGAAAAAGTAGCCGGGCTGGGCGCCTATGGACAGGAAAAACCTTAGCGAGCGTGACATCTGCACCAAATACATCACCCCTGCCATATTGCGGGCGGGGTGGTCTCAAAACCAGTTCCGGGAAGAGGTCAAGCTCACCGACGGCCGCGTCATGGTGCGCGGCACATTAGCCGCGCGGATCAAGAATCCGGACGCCAAAGGCGGCCCCAAGCGTGCGGATTATGTGCTTTATGCCCGCCCCAATCTGCCCATAGCAGTGATTGAAGCCAAGCGGAACATCTATTCGGTGGGCCATGGCATGCAACAAGCACTGGCCTATGCTGAAATGCTGGATGCACCCTTTGCGCTAAGCACCAACGGCGATGGGTTTCTGTTGCATGATCTGACCGGCCTGACACAACCCGCTGAACGCGAAGTGCCCCTGGCGAAGTTCCCCCCTTTTGAAGAGCTGTGGCGGCTTTACCAACAGCACAAAGGCATCGATACGCCTGAAATCGCCCAGCTGGTTGAGCAGCCCTACCATACTGACGGCACCGGCAAAAAAGCGCGCTATTACCAGCGGGTCGCCATCAACCGCACCATCGAAGCCATCGCCAAAGGCCAGGAGCGCATTCTTTTGGTGATGGCCACCGGCACCGGCAAGACTTACACCGCCTTTCAGATCATCTGGCGGCTGTGGAAGGCGAAAAAAAAACAACGCATTTTGTTTTTGGCTGATCGCAATATCCTCATCGACCAAACCATTCAGCAAGACTTTTCCCCTTTCAGAGAAGTGATGCATAAGATCACCAATCGGGAGGTCAAAAAGAACTTTGAGGTCTATTTATCGCTCTATCAGGCCGTCACCGGCAAGGAAGAGTGGAAGCAGATCTACCGCCAATTCCCAACCGACTTTTTTGACCTGGTGGTGGTGGATGAGTGCCATCGCGGCAGCGCCGACGAGGATTCGGCCTGGCGCGAGGTGTTGGACTATTTTACAAACGCCACCCACATCGGCCTGACCGCCACCCCCAAAGAGACCAAACAGATCAGCACCCAGACTTACTTCGGCGACCCCTTGTATACCTATTCCCTCAGGCAAGGCATCGAGGACGGGTTTCTAGCCCCCTATAAAGTCATTCGCATCGTGACCGATGTGGATGCCTTGGGCTACACGCCCGAGAGCGGCAAGACGGACAAGCATGGGCAGGTCGTTGAACAGCGCCAATACAACACCAAGGATTATGACCGAAAATTGGTCCTGGAAAAGCGCACCGCGCTGGTGGCCGCAAGGATTTGGGAGTACCTGAAAAACATCGATCCCATGGCCAAGACCATTGTATTCTGTGACGATCAGGATCACGCCGAGCGCATGCGCCAGGAACTGGTCAAGCTGATCCCCGAAGCCTCCCAAAACCGCCGCTACGTCATGCGCATGACCAGCGACGATACCGAAGGCAAGGCCCAGGTCTCCTACTTTACGGATAACGACGAACCCTTTCCGGTCATCGCCACTACCTCCAAGTTGCTGAGCACCGGCGTGGACGCCAAAACCTGCAAACTGATCGTTCTGGATCAGAACATCAATTCCATGACCGAGTTCAAGCAAATTATCGGACGCGGCACCCGCATCCGCGAAGATTACCATAAGCTCTATTTCACCATCATGGATTTCAAAAACGCCACCCGCCTGTTCGCCGATCCGTTGTTCGACGGCGAACCCGTGGTGGTGTACGAACCCAAACCCGATGAGCCCGTGGTGCCGCCCGAGGAACTGGAACCGGTCTGGCCGGCCATGGTGGCGGAAACGCCCGAGGCCGCGCATCAGGCGCATTCGCCCGACCGGCCGGATCAATTGCCGGGCGCCGCAAGCGGCCGTGTCAAATACTACCTGGATGATGTGCCGGTCAGCACCGCTATCGAGCGCTCCCAATACCTGGATGCCGACGGCAGATTGATTACCGAGGACTATCGCGTCTATTTGAAAGCGGAAATCAAAAAGACCCTGCAACACCGGTTCGGTTCGCTCAAGGATTTTTTGCGCCGCTGGTCCGAGGCCGAGCGCAAACAGGCCGTGGTCGACGAACTCAAAGAGCTTGGCATCCCGTTGGAAGTGCTGGGCCAAGCCGTGCCCAACGCGGATGATCTGGACATCTTCGACCTTATCGCCCACATCGCCTTCGACCAGAAGCCGCTGACGCGCGCAGAGCGCGCCAACAACGTTAAAAAACGCAACTACTTCGGCAAATACGGCGACCAGGCCCGGCAGGTCCTGGAAGCCCTGCTGGAAAAATACGCCCAGCACGGCATCACCGATATTGAAGATCCCAAAGTGCTGGAGCTGCCGCCGTTTGATCAGCTGGGCAGCAAAACCCATATCCGGCGCGGCATCTTCGGCGGGCCGGAACATTATTCCCAAGCCATTACCGAACTCGAACAGGCGCTCTACGATGTCAAACGCGCTTGAAAAACCCTGAAAAGAGAGCATCCATGAACCTGAGCAGCACCATTAAATCCATCCAGGATATCATGCGCAAGGACGACGGTGTGGACGGCGACGCCCAGCGCATCGGCCAACTGACCTGGATGCTGTTTTTAAAAGTCTTCGACCAGCGCGAAGAAGAGTGGGAAGATGACGCCGCCGACCGCAAAGAGACCTACCGATCACCCTTGCCGGATGAATGCCGCTGGCGCAACTGGGCCAAATACATCATTGATGAGGAGGGCAAATCCAAACCGCAGATCCAGCCCAGCGAGCTCATCAACTACGTCAACAACACGGTATTCCCCGGTCTTAAAGAGCTCAATATCGAAGGCGCCGAAGACGACCCCAGCGTGGCCAAGGCCAAGGTCGTGCGCGAAGTGTTTGTGGACACCAACAACTATATGAAATCCGGTCCCCTGATGCTGGGGGTGATCGAAAAGCTCGATGAGGCCGTTGACTTTCACGATTTTAAAACCCGCCAGCACCTGGGCGACATCTACGAGCAGATCCTCAACGATTTGCGCAGCGCCGGTAACGCCGGAGAGTTTTACACCCCCCGGGCCATCACCCATTTCATGGTGCAGATGATCAACCCCCGCCTGGACAAGCGCGAAACCGTGCTCGACCCGGCCTGTGGCACCGGCGGTTTTTTGAAGGCCACCATCGACCACTTCCGCCACCAGCTCAGCGAGCAATCCGGCGCCGAGGACCAAAGAGCCATCGAAGCCTGCATCCACGGCATCGAGAAAAAACAACTGCCCCATTTATTGTGCACCACCAACCTCCTCTTGAACGGCATCGACGTGCCCAGCCAGATCGAACACCGCAACACCCTGGCCAAACCCTGGAACGACTGGTCAAAGGCCGACATGGTGGTTTGCGTCATCACCAACCCGCCCTTCGGCGGCATGGAAGAGGACGGCGTGGGCGGCACCTTCCCGGCCGATGTGCGCACCCGCGAGACCGCCGAGATGTTTTTAACCCTGATCAGCCGCAAACTGCTCAAGGATGGCGGTCGCGCCGCCATCGTGCTGCCGGACGGCGTGCTGTTCGGCGACGGCATCAAGGGCCGCATCAAGGAGTGGCTGCTGGAGCACTGCAACCTGCACACCATCGTGCGCCTGCCCAACGGCGTTTTCAGCCCTTATACGAGCATCAAAACCAACCTGCTCTTCTTTGCCAAAGGCAAGGCCACCGAAGCCATCTGGTTTTACGAACATCCCTACCCCGAAGGCTACAAGAGCTACAGCAAGACCAAGCCCATCCGCCTGGAGGAGTTCGAGGCTGAAAAGGCCTGGTGGGGTAAAGAAGAGAACGACTTTAGCGACCGGGAAGAGAGCGAACACGCCTGGAAGATCGACTTCAAGACCATCAAGGCAGAGGCCAGGGCCAAAGCCCAACCCCACTGGAGCGAAGCCGAGCGGTTGAACAACCAGGCCGCGGACCTGGACCTGCGCATCAAGGAGCTGCGCGATTCCATCAAGCGCGTGAAAGAAAATGGCGTGCGCGAACCCGTGGAAAAGGAGATCGACGACCTGCGCCGCGCGTCCGAAAAGCTCAGGCAACAGGCCAGGGACGAACAGGCCGCCGGCGATCGCATCTACTGGCCCATCTACAACCTGGATCTTAAAAACCCCAATGCGCCGGACGCGCAAACCTATGATCCGGACGAACTTCTGGCCCAATACAAGCAACTGCTGCTGGATATCGAGGAGACCCAGAACCAATTGAAGGATGAACTGGCCGCCGCGCTGGCCCATCACTTTGACGCCGGGGAGCAAGCCTGATGGATGCCAAACAGTTTCTGGCCGAGTTTGGGCATATTGTGAATGCGCCGGGTGGGGTGCAGCGCGTTCGGGAACTAATTCTCCAATTGGCTGTATCGGGAGAACTTGTAAATCCCCAAAAAGATGAAGGCACTGGCAGTGAAGCAATTCAAGAGGCGCTTCGACTGAACGCAGATTACGAAAGCACTAATAAGCTAAGAAAGTCACCTCCTCTTTCGCCCATATACTCTGATACAACACCATACACCATACCCAATCATTGGGTATGGGAGAGATTGGGAAATATCGCATGCTACGTTCAGCGGGGCAAAGGGCCAATATATAGCGATAAGAGCAAGTGCTTGGTTGTATCCCAAAAATGTGTTCAATGGGAGAGATTCGACGCGTCTCTTGCACGTAAGGTGGAAGAGGATTCCCTCGCAAAATACGGGATAGAAAGATTTTTACAACCTAATGATCTGCTCTGGAACTCAACTGGCACAGGGACGGTTGGGCGTGCCTGCCTTTACGATCACTGCGAAAATACAATGGCTGTGGCGGACTCGCATGTCACCGTCATAAGGTTAACGAATTTTGAACCCAGATATATTTGGTGTGTTCTTGCATCGCCGGGTGTTCAAACCAGAATTGACCCAACCCATGAGCGTTCACTGGTCTCTGGCACTACCAATCAAGTTGAATTGGCAACAATTGCTGTTAAACGATTACTGATACCGTGCCCCCCGATTAAAGAACAAAAACGCATCGTCGCCAAAGTCGATGAGCTGATGGAGCTGTGCGACAAGCTGGAAGCCCAACAGCAAGAACGCCGCAAGCTGCAAACCCTCACCCGCACCACCGCGCTGGACGCACTCGCCAACGCCCAAAGCGCCCGCGAACTCAAAGCCGCCTGGGTGCGGATGCAAGAGCATTTGCCATTGTTGTTGGATGACCAGACAAGTATTCCTGCCTTGCAGCGCTTGTCCTCCAAACTTGCAGTTAGGGGCCTTCTCTCTAACTCTCATTTAGGGGAAAAGGTGCCACTTGATGCAATAACCGCGGCAATGGCTAGATTTCGAAAAGAGTACATAAAAAAGAAATGGCTGAGAAAGCAGAAGCTTGTTGGGAAAGCCCAATTGGAGAGTGATCTCTATCCAAGCCATTGGAAGGTCATGGCTTTCGATGAAATTGCCGTTGTGATGGGAGGCATCACCAAAGGCAGGAATCTGAAAGATCGCCAAACGGCCTCTTACCCATATCTCCGGGTTGCCAATGTGCAAAGAGGATATTTTGATCTTGCTGAAATGAAAGAAATTGAAATACCGATAGATGAATTTGATAAATATCAGTTGATGGAAGGCGATTTACTGATCACCGAAGGCGGCGATTGGGATAAAGTGGGACGTACGGCCATATGGCCCGGAAAGATCACTAACTGCCTGCACCAAAATCATATTTTTAAAGCTCGGGTGCCCTCGGCGTTCATCCTGAAAGAATGGGTAGAGCTGGTTTTCAACTCAGAGATCGGCAGGGACTATTTTGCTGGCGCTTCGAAACAAACGACAAATCTCGCATCCATCAATATGACGCAGTTGAGGAGCTTTCCTTTTCCGATCCCTCCATTATCCGAACAAAAAGAAGTTCTAAATCGCCTTAGGTCAACACTTGAAACATCTCGAACACTGCAAAAGCAAATTACAAAGAAACAAAACATGGCTGAACGATTTGGCGAGGCCGCCGTAGCCGCCATCACCGGCACCCAACTCAAGGACAAAGAGACCATGAAAGCCCCCAAAACCGAATTGGTGACCCAACTGAAATTAAAAACAAGCCCCGGCAAAAAGGACCAGGCCCCGCTAGCCGCCATCCTGGCCAAGCACAACGGCGAACTGCCGGCCAAGGGGTTGTGGCACTATTCGGGACTTACCATCGACGGTTTCTACCAGCAGTTGAAAACCGAAATGGCCCGCGGCTGGATCGACGAACCGGAAAAGGCGCGGGTGGTTGAAATAACAGCGGCGCCGGACAACCTGGAGGCATCATAGCCATGCTGAAAGAACTCAAGCTTGATCGTTGGAAAAGTTTCGAGCAGGCCACGCTCTACATCGATCCGTTGACCATCATTATCGGCACCAATGCCAGCGGCAAATCCAACACCCTGGATGCCCTGCTCTTTTTGCAGCGGGTGGCCTCCGGCGTCGGCATCTTCCAGGCCATCAACGGAGATATCAATCTGCCGCCCATTCGCGGTGGCATGGAGTGGGTCTGTCGCAAACCCAATAAGGCCTTCTCCTTGAAGTTGGCGCTGGGCAGCGATTCCCAGTCCCAGGACTACCACTATGAGATCGAAGTCTTGGTCAACGGCGCCAAAGCGGAGATTTTCAGGGAAGAACTGACCCTGCTCAAGTACGGCCCCCGCGGTGGGGCTCCCAGGCGACAAAACCTGTTTAACACCAAAGAGGAGGAGGCCACCAACCCCGGCATCCCCACCTATTTTTCCACCGGCACCCAGGGGCGCGGCAAA
This sequence comes from Desulfatitalea sp., assembly GCA_049287895.1. Lineage (GTDB taxonomy): Bacteria > Desulfobacterota > Desulfobacteria > Desulfobacterales > Desulfosarcinaceae > Desulfatitalea. Next base: position 1,672 of record JBAQGR010000209.1, on the reverse strand, counting down.
CGCGTGGACCTGAACCGGTCCCATATCGTTCTGGTGCAAGCCGAGTCCATGGCCTTGCGCAAGGAGGTGCAGGAGGCCATCAAGCAGGTCTTATCTCAACTGCAACAGATTTTTGTTTTCGATCCCATTCCCAGTCATATGCGGGATTACACGCCGTTTTCCGAAAAACTACAGGCGGATGGTTCCAATATTGCGGGGGTGCTGGCCGCATTGGAAGACCAGCGCAAGACGGAGGTCGAAGCCGTCTTGACCAAGTACTTAAAGGCGTTACCCGAACGCGATATCAAGCGGATCTGGACCGAGCCCGTGGGCAAGTTTCAGACCGATGCCATGCTGTACTGCGAAGAAGGGTGGGAGATACCGTCGTCACTTCCCCGCAGGCGCCGAAAGCAGTCCTATGTAGTGGACGCCCGCGGCATGTCTGACGGCACCTTACGCTATCTGGCCATCGTCACCGCCATGCTCACGCGTCAACCGGGCAGCCTCCTGGTGATCGAAGAGGTGGACAACGGCCTGCATCCTTCCCGCGCGCATGTGCTCGTGGATATGTTGCGAACCTTGGGCAAGGAGCGCAACATCGACGTGATCGTCACCACCCACAATCCGGCTTTGCTGGATGCCGCCGGAGCCAGGATGCTGCCTTTTATTACCGTTGCGCATCGAGATGATACTACCGGTGCGAGTTTACTGGCCCAACTTGAGGATGTGGCTCAATTGCCCAAGCTTATGGCGTCGGGTTCTCTGGGGCGGTTGTCCACGGAAGGACGGATCGAGGCTGCGCTCAAGCAGGAGGGCCGGTCATGAGAAAGGTGTTGATTCTGGACACCAGCGTTTTATGCGTCTGGCTGGAAGTTCCCGGCATGGATCATTGCGGCCCGGACCATGATCGGTGGGATAAAAGGAGAGTGGCGGACAAAATCGAGCGAGAGACCCGTGCCCAAACCACCTTTGTGCTTCCCATGGCCACAATCATCGAAACCGGCAACCATGTTGCACAAGCCCGGCACAGCCGTCGCGAACGCGGTGAGGCCCTGGCCGATCTGATGCGTCAAAGCGCCAACCAGAGCACACCGTGGGCGGCTTTTTCCGACCAATCCATTTTGTGGTCCCCGGACAAACTGATTCAACTTGCCGATTCATGGCCGGCGTTGGCTGTCCAAGGTATTTCACTGGGGGATGCCACCATCAAGGATGTTGCGGAATACTATGCACAATCAAACTACAGCGTGGAGATTTTAACAGGCGATCAAGGCTTAAAGGCTCATGAGCCTATAGCGCCGCCCGAAATACCACGCCGACGGCAGAGATAAAAAGGAATGCCGGTTATGCCCACAACCATGGGGAATAAAACGCCTCTTTCGAAACACAGCGAAAAGGTATTGAAGGCTCTCAAAAAGGCAGTGGTGGAAACCTTGGAAAGAAAGCGCAAACTCGGTCACTACGCCGTCATTTGGGACGGTAAAAAGCCGGTACTTCGCGGTGATGATGCCCCTGTATCTAAGGATTGAACATGCACATCGAACGGCTGAAGATAAGAGAATTTCGGGTTATGTCCCCATATGGTTGACATTCGGTTCCGGTTCGTATATGGTTTCCGTTAACGAATTCAATATGCACCGGAGGCAATCTATGAGCGAACTTGAGCAATGTTTCTGCCCCAACGAACAGTGTA
>JBAQGR010000208.1:0-1508 GCA_049287895.1 Desulfatitalea sp. | reverse complement strand
TGGAGGGTGGGGTGGGACAATAAGAGATGGTAGCACTGATTTCCGTCCCCATCGTCTAGCCCGGCCCAGGACACCGGCCTTTCACGCCGGCGACAGGGGTTCGAATCCCCTTGGGGACGCCATCTGTATATAGAAAAGGGTTGCCGAATATGGCAGCCCTTTTCATTTTTATGGGGAGTGCCTTGGGACTGTTCATCCGGTTCGAAACTTGTTAACATGTCTTGTAAAATAGCATTCGCATATAGTGAAACAATGCTTCGATAGGGCTCACTGCAACCGGCATTAAAAATCATGGCTCAAATCGTCCATATCACCGCATACCGCGAAAAGTGCGCCTTGCAGGCGGGGTTCAAACAGTGGCGGCGCTGTTTTAAGGAAGAGTTCAGCAATCGCACCCGGCTCAACGATCTGAGCTCTCGTGTGTTGTGTCGGTTAGCCGATCCAGCAGAGCCTTGCGAAGTATTGTATTACCCGTTGATTCTGGGATTCTTAGGCCATGGCGCGGAGCAAATGTTCGCGTCCTTGGAAAATCGCTTGCAGATGCAGGTGGTCGATATTCATTTGTTTCTCGCGGACCAGGTCCGTTTTGAGATGATGCGGCGATTGGGGTGGTTGGCCCGTTTTGGCGCCACTGAATATTCGCTTTTCGAAATGGTGCGCCAATTCGAAAAGATCCGGGTGCTATGGCAACAGGACCCGCCCCTACTTGCGGAAACCCATTTCGGCTATGCGGAATACAAAGCACTGGTCCAACGCGACCAGCAAGTGTTCATCCGTCGTTTGTTTCCTTCCGTATTGGAAGCATTTCAGATGATTTCTCCGGGTTGAACGATGCTTGTTCTTTTGACTGCGAAGACCCAGGAACGGTCCTGCCTGCAAAGGGCCCAACAGACCCATTCCCGTCCACACCAGCGTCGCTAAAAGGATTGTGCGGATCCGTTGACCCTATCCCTAAGCTTGCCGGAGCATTTGAAGGTAACCACTTTGCGTTCTTTGAGGATAAGGGCTTCACCGGTGGCTGGGTTTCTCCCGCGGCGCGGGCGCTTGTTTTTGACGCAGAATTTGCCGAAGCCCGACACCAAGACATCATCCCCCTCGGATAGCGTTCCTTTGATGATTTCAAGCAGCGACTCAACAACCTCGACAGCCTTTTTCTTGGTAAAGCCCAGATCGTTCACTTTGGTCACGATATCATTCTTCGTTAATGCCATAAGACCTCCTCAACGCCCCATGGGGCTGCCCAAGTGTCCATGATCCACGCAACCGCCCACGGCCGCGCAGTCATTGAGATTTACTCCTGCTGCGAGTTGGCGTCTTCGCTACGGGCCGGTTTCAGTTCGTCGAACTTTTGAACAATCGCGTCGATCTTTTTGGAAATTTGATCGATTTCCGCTTTTAACTCCAAATCATCCATCTCTTTCATCTTCCCATGACCTCGTCTGTTTGGTTTTTTGTGCCGGGCATAAACAGCGTGGGGTCTATGACCCATCCTCTCCATTGTCTGGATC
>JBAQGR010000207.1:0-2087 GCA_049287895.1 Desulfatitalea sp. | reverse complement strand
GCCTTGACCTGTTCGGGCGACATACCGGCCCGCTCCTTGAGATCGGCGCCGGCGCTGAAGGCCTTGTCTCCGCTGCCGGTGACGATGACCACCCGCACCCTGGAATCGAAGCGCAGGGCCGCCAACCGGTCGCCCAAAGCCTGCACCATGGCGACATTGAAGGAGTTCATTACTTCGGGCCGGTTAAGGGTCAGTGTCGCCACGCCGTCCGCCAAGTCCAACAAAACCAATTCATTCATAAGATATGATTCCTCAACTTTCCACTTTCTTCTTTCGACTTTCATCTCCGGCGCAGCCGGTTAACATCCGATATGCCGCGATATCACCAGCCGTTGGACTTCCGAGGTCCCTTCGCCGATCTCCAGGAGCTTGTGATCACGGTAAAAGCGCTCCACACCGTAGTCTTTCATCAAGCCATAGCCGCCGTGAATCTGCACGGCGTGATCGGCCACGCGGCCCATCAGCTCCGAGCAGTAAAGCTTGGCCATGGCCGCCTCCTTGGCAAACGGCCGCTTGCGGTCCCGCAACCAGCAGGCCTTGTAAAGCAAGTTGCGGCCGCACTCGATCTCCGTGGCGTCGTCGGCCAGCTTGAAGGCCACGGCCTGGAACTTGGAGATGGGCTGTCCGAACTGCACGCGGGTTTTGGCGTAGCGCATGGCCGCTTCGTAGGCCCCCACGGCGCCGCCCAAGCCCATGGCGCCGATGGAGAGCCGGCCGCCGTCCAGGGTTTGCAGCATCTGGTGGAACCCGTCGCCCTTCTGGCCCAGCATGTTCTCTTCGGGCACGCGCACATCGTCGAAGTATAGTTCGGCCGTATTGGAGCCGCGCCACATCATCTTGCCCTTCATGGGCACGGCTTTGAAGCCGGGCAGGCCCCTTTCCACCAGAAAACAGGTATATTCCTGCTTGCCGCCAGACCGTGTGCCGGTGACCGCCTGGACCGTGACGCCCAGGGTCATGTCGCAGGCGGCGTTGGTGATGAAGATTTTGGAGCCGTTGAGCACCCAGTGGCGGCCGTCCTTCACGGCCGCAGTTTTACTGCCGCCGGCATCCGAACCGGCGCTGGGCTCGGTGAGGCCGAAGCCCCACAAGGCTTCTCCCCGGCACAGGGGCGGCAGGAATTTGTGCTTTTGCGCTTCGGTGCCGAAATAGTAGATGGGACCGATGCCCAGCGAGTTGCCGGCGGCAATGGTGGCCGCCTGGGAGCCGTCCACCCGGGAGATCTCTTCCACGGCAACGATATAGGAGAGGTAATCCAGGGCCTGGCCCTCGTACTTTTCGGAGACGAACATGCCGAAGAGACCGATTTCGCCCATCTTGCGGGTCAGGTCCGAAGAAAAGAGTTCTTGTTCATCCAGAGCGGCGGCCACCGGTGCGATCTCTTTTTCGGCAAAAGTGCGCACCTCCCTGCGGATCATCTCCTGCTCTCGGCTTAAGTCGAAATCCACCGCGCCCTCCTTTCTTATCGACGATGCGCGAATGGTGCCGCGGTCGGCGCACAGCCACACGCCTTCTCTCCCGCGATCAATCCACGCAGAACGAAGTTCTCATAGATGGTGGCAATCTCTTCCACCGAAAGCCTTCCGTCGGGTCTGAACCAGGAGGCCCCTGCCGTGCACAAGGTCAAAATGGCATAAGAGAGAATCTTGACTTCATCGGCAGCATAGATTCCCTGCTCCGCGCCTTGACGGATCAGCTCTTGAAACATGCGCTCATAGTCATCGCGCCGGGCAACGATGGTCAAAAAGTGATCCGCGGAGAGACCGCGCAGCTCGCTGCTGGCGATAAAGGTCTCCATTTGACGTTTGAGATGAAAGCAGACGTGGCTGCGCACGGCAAAGCGCAAGCGTTGCTCTACGCCGGCGGCCTCGGCCAGGTAGCCTTCCAGGCTGGTGAGCAGATCCTGCATCGTGGTTTGCATGATGTCGAAGAGCAGCTCCTCTTTGCCGTCGAAGTGATAGTAGATGCTGGCTTTTTGAATGCCGCAGCCCTGGGCGATCTCGCTGATGCTGGTGGCAAAGTATCCCTTTTGAAAAAAAAGGTCGATGGCCACCTGCTTGATCGTCTCTTTCATCGATGCCATAAAA
>JBAQGR010000206.1:0-6348 GCA_049287895.1 Desulfatitalea sp. | reverse complement strand
CTTGAATGCCGCTTCCCTGAGCTCTCTCTTTAATTCATCGGGCTTATAATTTGCCGGGTTCAATTTTCCTTTTCCATACGCCTGGACAATAAAATCCCGCAACGCCTCCTGCAATTTGATGGTGGTTTTCCACACCCATTGCTGAACATCTCCGTTGGTCATTAAGTGGTGGTCGGTCGTGAAGAGGAGGTTGTATTTCTTGCCGTAACCGATGGGATAACCCTCCTTGCCCCAAGGGCCAAGATAGTTGTCTATTTCCTCGTAAAAGGAGTAGGTTTTCGTGGCGCCCGGGTGGCCGGCGATGATGCTGGTCAGCCACTGCTCCAATTTGGCGATATTTTCGGGGGTGGGCTCGGAATCTTTTTTGGGTGGTTCCATGGTGGTTCCTCTCTTTGGGCAATATGGTTTTTCTTCTCAATTGAGAATCTGTGGCGAGGCACGTTCCCTGCCTCAATTCAATAACGGTTTTGCCATTCGAGAAAAGGATGCGAGAACATCACCAGTCGTTCGGCAGCGATGTGGGATTTCGACTTTCCGACGATTGTCGGATTTAAATTGGAGTACAGTGCAGGGTGACTATCTCGCCTAACTACAAGGCGCTTAACAGCCAATCCAACAGAAGTCAACCGCAAAGTAAAGGGAGCAGCAATTTCAAGAGTGAATGTCGGATAGGTACTCGGGCGGTGCAACCGTTCCTTGACAACGACAGGGCCGCTCTTTTATGGTAGCCTATTTTGTGACCGCGGTGCGGCGCCGGGTGGCTCCCGTTACTCCCGAGGTTGACGCAAACCCAATTAAATAGATTGAAAACGCAAACGATGACGCACTCTCAACCCACCACCACCACCACCACCACCACCTCCTCCTCCTCTTTCTCCTTGTTGATCATGGCCGCCGGCGCCAAAGGGGCCATCGGCAGCACCGTCGCCCTGGCCGCGGCCCAGCTGCGCAAAGAGAGCGCAACGATCCTCGCGGGCCTGACCACCGCCGATCGATTCCCCGGTCTGGGGGATCCGACCCGGATTCAAGTGGTGGGGTGGGATACAGTCCAGGGGCCGGTCATCGAAGCGATCCGCCGGAATGGCGTGGTTCCCGAGACGATCTGGCGCGACTGCGCGCCGTATCTCTCCGAGGTGGAGATCCGGCCGGCGCCGCCCGAAAGCGCGACCCTGGCCGAGCAGGTGGAAAGCATTCGTCAGGATATGCGGTTGTTCAAGGCGCAATGGCCCCAGGCGCGGCCGGTGCTGGTCAACCTGTTGCCCTCGGCCTGGGATATCGGCCAACTGCATCGCCTGGAGACACTAGAGGAGATCCTGCGGGGTCCGGCACCGGGGTTTCCCGATCTGGCCTATGCGCTGGCCGCGGTGCTTTCGGATATCCCCTTGGTGAACTTCACGCCCAATACCGTCGAACTGCCGGTCATATGCCGCGAGGCCGAGCGGCGCGGCGTGCCTCTGGCCGGGCGGGACGGCAAAACCGGCCAGACCTACTTGAAGGTTGTGTTGGCTTCGGCCCTCAAGGCCCGTTCGCTCTACGTGGACGGCTGGTACAGCCTGAACATTCTGGGCAATGCCGACGGCCGGAATCTGATGGACCCGGACCGGGCCTGCGGCAAGTTGCACAACAAGACCCAGCTTCTGGACGAGATTCTGGGATATAAAGTGGGCGAGGCCTACGGCGAAACCAGCCACAAGGTGCACATCGACTACTACCCGCCCCGGGGCGACGCCAAGGAGGCGTGGGACGTGATCGATTTTAAAGGCATCTTCGGGCTGCCCATGAGCCTGCGCCTCAATCTGCAAGGCCGCGACAGCATCCTGGCCGCGCCTCTGGTCATCGATCTGGCGCGCTGGGCCGCGGCCCTGAAACGAGCCAACATAGGCGGCGCCATCGCCGACCTGGGATTTTACTTCAAAAAGCCGGTGGGCGATCAAGCGCCGGTGACCTTTCAGGAGCAATTGGCGGCCCTGGATCGACTGGAGAAGAGGATCGCCGCAGGTTGGACGCAGATGAACGGGTCGCAAGGATAAGCCGGTCACTTGATCTTCGAGCGATGGAAAGGAAGCAAAATGGTCTTCGGTTACAGCACCAACGCCTTCGTTAAATTTTCGCTGTTGGATTCTCTGGATAAAATCGCCGCCCTGGGCTTCAAGGGGGTGGAGATCATGTGCGACCAACCCCATCTTTACCCGCCCGAGTATGGACCGGATCGGTTGGCGGAGGTCAAGGAGCATCTGGCCGCCAACCATCTAAAGCCCACCAACCTCAACAGCTTTACCCTTTTTGCCGTGGGTGACACCTACCTGCCTTCGTGGATCGAGCCGGAGGCCGCGCGCCGCCGGATCCGCGTGGAGCATACCCTGGCCTGCCTGGAGATCGCAGCGACTTTGGGCTGCGCCAACATCTCCGTGCCGCCCGGCGGACCTTTGGAAAAAGGCATGAGCCGCAAGGAGGCGCTGGCTTTTTTCCATAAAGGCTTGGACCAGGTGATCCCCCGGGCCGAGGCCTTGGGCGTCCAACTGCTCATCGAGCCCGAGCCCCATCTGCTCATGGAGCGCACCGCCGAGATCAAACCCTTTGTGGCTGATATCCGCTGCGCCGCCGTGGGCATCAACTTCGACATCGGCCACTTTTACTGCGCCGGCGAGGACCCGGCCGCGGCCCTGGAAGAGTTGTTTCCCTGGGTCGGGCACATGCACATCGAGGATATCGCCGCCGACCGTAGCCACAACCACCTGATCGCCGGGCTGGGGGCCATCGATTATCCCCAGGTTTTTGACGCCATGCGCCGCTTGGGCTACGACCGCGACATCAGCCTGGAATTGTACCCTTACGTGGATCGTCCCGAAGTCGCCGGCCGGGAGAGCCTGGCCCATCTGCTGCCGCTGATGCAGGCCGCGGGCTTGACGGTTTAGCCGGCTGTCGGGAAAAGGCCACAATTATAGAAGTGGTTTCAGAGCCTTCAATTTCTAACCATTTGACAACCCGGCGCACCATCTGTTAGCTAATTCTAAGTTACCGACCATGTTCCCTTTTTACTTTGCTGAGCAATCTTGCCGCTCGCAGTTTCGATCCTCCGGACACCGCGTCCATGGGGTGGGTCAGGGGCCGAGCGCGCGCTAACGGAACTGCCCGGATGCGGCAGAATTGACAGGCTCGGTGCATGGATCGCAGGACCTTCCTTAAAACGGCCGCAATGGGCAGCGTGGCCTTTGCCTCCGGTTGCAACGCCCACCCGGAAAGAAAACTCTACACTTTAGTGCGGGCACCCGAAGACATGGTGACCGGCGAGGCGACGTGGTACGCCTCCACTTGCCGGGAATGCCCGGCCGGATGCGGCGTGCTGGCCAAAAACCGCGAGGGCCGGGTGATCAAGCTCGAGGGCAACCCGCTGCATCCGGTCAATCAGGGCAAGTTGTGCGCCCGCGGTCATGCCGCTTTGCAAGGGCTCTACCATCCGGATCGCGTGCGCACGCCCAGGCTCAAAGTGGACGGCCGCTGGGAAGAGATCTCGTTTGACCGGGCCCTGACCCTGGTGCGCCAGCGTGCGGCCCAGGCCGCGACCAACGGACCGGACCGCGTGGCCATGCTCAGCGAAGTGGTGGGTGGCAGCCTGTTGAGCCTGTTCGAAGCGGTGTTGTTCGCCCATCGCGGCCAGGAGCCCCGGATTTTTGAGCCCTTGGCTTACGAGGGATTGAAGTTCGCCCATACTCAGGTGTTCGGCACTCCCATGCTGCCCGGCTATCGCCTGGAGCAGGCCGATCTGATCGTCGGCTTCGGCGCCGACTTTCTGGAAACCTGGCTCTCGCCGGTGGAGTACAGCCGCAAGTTCAAGGCCATGCATGCGCTGGAGAACCAGCAAAAAGGGTTCTTCGTGCAGGTCGGCCCCTTCCAGTCTTTGACGGCCGCCAATGCCGACCAGTGGCTGGCGTGCCGGCCCGGCGGCGAAGCGGTCGTGGCCCTGGGGCTGATCCAGGCGCTGCTCGACGCCGGCGCGGGGAGCGCGCTGCCCACGCCGTTCCGGGCGGCGCTCAATCGTATGACCGATGGTTATCGGCCGGCCGAGGTGGCTCGGCAGACGGATCTGTCCGAAGCAGATTTCCGCAAATTGTTCGACCGGCTGCGCACGGCCCGGCGGCCGCTGGTGTTGCCCACGGCTTCGACGGCCCACGGCGCGGCTTCGGCGGCCACCGATCTGGCCACGGTGCTGCTCAACGCCTTGCTCGATCCGACCTTTGCACGCTTTGATTTCGACCAGCGCCACCGGGTGGAGATCGCCCACCCCAGGGCCAGCGTTTATGCCTTCTGGGAGAAGATGGCCGATCCGTCCGTGGAACTGCTGCTGCTCAACAATGTCAATCCGCTCTACAACCTGCCGGCCGCCGGCGGTGTGGCCAAGGCCCTTGCGCGCAAAGATCTTTTTGTGGTGGCCTTTACTGCGACCATGGACGAGACCGCGGCGGCCTCGGATCTCGTCTTTCCGGTGCAGCACCCCCTGGAGTCGTGGGATGCCTACGAGAGCAAACAGGCCCTGGTGGCCACCCTGCAACCCACTCTGGGGAAGATCGGCGAGGCACCGAGCATCGGCGATCTCTTTCTGGCGTTGTGGCCGGAGCAGGGGCGGCCAGCCGGCGATTACCGCCATTACTTGATCCAACGGCTGGCCGACCAGAACCAGATCAGGTCCGAGAGCGAGTGGCTGCGTCTGATCCAAAGCGGTGGCCGCTTTGTGGCCGACCGACGGGTTTCCGCGCCCGCGCCGCGTCTCGATGAGCAGCCGGTCAAGGCCCTGGCCGGTCTAATGGCCCGGACGGCCGTCCCCGGGCAAGGGCAAACCGTGCTTCGGGTGAGTGCCTCGTTGCGCTTTTACGACGGCCGGCATGCCGACCAGCCCTGGCTGCCCGAGATGCCTGATCCGGTCACCCAGGTGGCGTGGCAGACCCTGGTCCTGGTCCATCCCCAAACCATGGACGCCAACGGCTGGGCCGACGGCCAAATGCTGCAGGTGGCCACCGACCATGGCCAGGTCGAGTTGCCGGCTTACAGCCATCCGGGCCTGCACCTGGCGCTGGTGGTGATCTCCATGGGCCAGGGCCATACCCACATGGGGCGTTACGCCCAAAACAAGGGAAGCAATCCCGTAGTACTGCTGGGCGCGGCCAGCGATCCGGATGCGGGGCTGCCGGATTACGGCGCTTCGGTCACACGACTGGCGTCGGGCAAAGGCGCCATCCGCCTGGCCACGGTGTCGGGCAGCCGCACTCAGTATGACCGCAAAATCGCCTTGAGCGTGACTCTGGCCCAGGCGGCGGTTCCCGTGGCCGGCGACGGGCTGACCATGGAAGATTTCCCGCTTACCCTGCCGCTGCCCGAGGGGTACGATCCCCACCGCGATCTCTATCCGCCCCACGACCACGCGCAATATCGCTGGGGTATGGCGGTGGATCTGGATCGCTGCATCGGTTGCGGCGCCTGTGTGGCGGGCTGCTATGCCGAAAACAATGTGGGCGTCGTGGGCGAAACCCAGATCATCAAAGGCCGGGAGATGGCCTGGATCCGCATCGAGCGTTACCAGGACCCGGAGGACCCGACGCGGCTGATCTTCCTGCCGGTGATGTGCCAGCATTGCGACAACGCGCCCTGCGAAGCGGTATGCCCGGTCTATGCGCCCCACCACTCCAAGGAGGGGCTCAACAACCAGATCTACAACCGTTGCATCGGCACCCGCTTTTGCGCCCAGAACTGCCCGTACAAGGTGCGGCGTTTCAACTGGTTCGACTGGCAGTGGCCGGAACCGTTGAACATGCAACTCAATCCCGATGTGACCGTGCGCAGCAAAGGGGTGATGGAGAAGTGCTCGTTTTGCATCCAGCGCATCAAGGCGGCCCACAACCAGGCCAAAAACCAACAGCGCGACATCCGCGACGGCGAGGTGATTCCAGCCTGCGTTCAGACCTGCCCCACGGATGCGTTGCTCTTCGGCAACCTGATGGACCCGGCCAGCGCGGTACGGCGCAAGATCGCGGACGCGAGGGCCTATCAGATTCTGGGGTACCTCAATACGAAACCGGCGGTGATTTATCTTAAGAAGGTGGTGCAGGTGCTATAGGCGGAAGGTATAAGGCGGATGACAGAATCAACCCTTACTTACCAATCGGTCGACAACACGGTGCTCGACACCTTGCGTCCGCCGGAGAAGAGCTATTGGCTGGCGGTGGCGCTGCTCTTCTGCGGCATGCTCCTGGGAGCCGGCTGCTGGCTCTATCAGATCCTGACCGGCATCGGCGTGGGCGGGCAGAACAATCCCGTGCACTGGGGTACCTTTTTGATCAACTTTGTCTTCTGGGT
>JBAQGR010000205.1:0-1583 GCA_049287895.1 Desulfatitalea sp. | reverse complement strand
CGCTATCATTATGATATGAAAGGAGTATTGCGAGGTTGGGATAAAGCAGATTCTTGACGTAACCCATAAAGAGTTGTGGGCGCTGTCTTCCATGCAGCCATCGCATGACCGAACAGGTGCGCCCGATTCCCCTGTGACAGTGGCCGCATAGAAGCGGAGATAGTCATGGCTTGCAGGCCGTTTATGGCAGTTGAAGGCAAACGCGCATCACGCGCTCTGCGGAACGCTTACCGGTATTGCGCCGCGCCCATTTTGCCTCCGAATCAGTGAATTGATCTGAACTTGCTGGGAAAGGGACATAGTCACAAACTCGACCCCGATCCTTTTAATCATCAATGAAGATATGGCATTAGACGAGGGGGTATCGACGGCGGAAACCAGCCTGGCGGGCAGGTCGCGGATGAAATACCCTTTGCCGGCCGCGAAAAAATCCATGCGCAGATCCCCGCGACCGTTGAGTCGCTGGGATACGGAATCCAGATCCACGAAGGTGAACGCCATACCGGTTGAACTGATCTCAACCATTTGACCCATCATTTCGGGCTGTGTGTTGAGGACGACATAGACATTGTCGTCCACTGCGGTTCGCTCTTCTTTGCGACGATTTGCAGCAGAAACGGTATCCATCGGATTCTTTTCCTGCCCCGCCTTGGGCACGCCCCAACCCTGGTTGGGAGCTATGTAGTTGTGTGAATGGTTCAAGCCGGTCGGCCCCTCGTATTGATTCTGACTTGGCTCATCAAGCAATCCTTATGCCATTCTACAACTATCTGTATTTAAGATAATTTTAATTTATTGAGAAGAAGCATTAGGATAAAAATTGCGCGCTTTCGATAGGGTGTACCTTTTTTGCGCACTTATGCATCACTCGTTGGTTCAGCGGAACCGTTCTTGATCTCGCCCAGTGGTGTGCTATAGTCGGCCGCGCATTGGTAATAAACCCGAAACCTGTTATTCCGAAAGTGTAGCGCGATGACATCATTCTGGATGTGGTGGCAGCATTTGCCGGAGCATATCGATCCGGTCATCTTTCAAATCGGCAGCTTCCGGTTGCAGTACTACGGGCTCATGTACCTGGTAGCCTTCGGCATCACCTACTTGCTGGCCAAGTATCGTTTGAAGAGGGAGGATCGCTGGCAGTTCGACATCGATCATTTGCAGGGATTGATCACCGCCATTATTATCGGCCTGATCATCGGCGCCCGGCTGGGATACGTGCTGTTCTATAATTTAGGTTACTACGCCGCGCACCCGCTGGAGATCATCCTTCCCTTCGAGTTCGGCCATGGCATTCGATTTACCGGTATATCGGGGATGTCCTACCATGGCGGTTTTATCGGCGGATTTATCGGACTTTATTGGTATGCGCGCAAATACAAAATGGGCGTGCTGAATTCGGCGGATCTGTTGACACCAAGCGGTACGTTGGGTTACACATTCGGCCGCCTGGGCAACTTCATCAACGGCGAGTTATGGGGCCGCATCACCACCGCACCCATCGGCATGCACTTTCCCCATGCCCGCGGCGATGCATTGCGCCATCCCTCCCAGCTCTATGAAGCCTTCGGCGAGGGCCTTGTGCT
>JBAQGR010000204.1:0-4053 GCA_049287895.1 Desulfatitalea sp. | reverse complement strand
TCCGACGATCCGCCGAAAATCCGGCAGATGCCACCCTATTAACAACCCCACCGGGCAAAGTCAAATAACGGTACGAATGTAAAACAAAAAACCAAAAAAACGGGTTGACCTGGACAAGGCAGCAATTATGGTAGGTAACTTTTGAGTTTAAGCGTAAGGTCTAAAGCAAAGGTAATGGTCTGATGGTATGAAACCCCGCGATCTGATCACTCCCTATTTCAGGGCCCACGGCTGGACGATTGCCGTCGGGCTGGCGGCGTTGATTCTGGTGGATCTTTTACAGCTGATGATTCCCAGGGTCGTCAAATGGGCCGTGGACGATCTGACCCTCCTGCGCGCCGATGCCTACACGCTGCTGCGCAACGCGGCCGCCATCGCCGTCATGGCGCTCTTCATCGGCCTTTGCCGCTACATTTGGCGCCGTTGCCTGCTGGGCACGGCCCGGCATCTGGAGGCCGATCTGCGCAACCGGCTGCTGGGCCATCTGCAAACCCTGTCGGCCGGTTTTTTCGATCGCACCAAAACCGGCGATCTCATGGCCCGCGCCACCAACGATATCCAGCAGGTGCGCATGGCCGCGGGCATGGGTTTGGTGGCCCTCAACGACGCCATCGTGCTTGGCGCGGCGGCTATCGGCTTCATGCTTTACATCCATGTGGGGCTGACCCTCTATGTGCTGATCCCCATGCCGTTCGTGGTGCTCACCGCCCGGCTGTTGGGCCGGCGCATGCACGCCCGATACCAAGGGGTGCAGGCGGCCTTCGCCGATCTGACCGAAGCAGTGCGCGAACGCTGCGCCGGCATGCGCATGATCAAGGCGCACAACGAAGAGGTGGCGGCCATGACAGCCGTGGTCGGGGTTTCCCAAGCCTATGTGGATCAGAACATGCGCTTGGTTGGGATTACGGGCCTCTTCTTTCCCCTGATGATGATGCTCACCAACCTGAGCCTGGCGGCCGTGCTCTTTTTCGGCGGCCGCAAAACCATCCTCAACGAGATCACGGCCGGCGATTTTGTAGCTTTTATCAGTTACCTGAATCTGCTCTCCTGGCCCATGATGGCCCTGGGCTGGGTCACCAACCTGCTTCAGCGCGGCGGCGCCTCCCTCGAACGACTCAAGCAGATTCTCGAACGCCGGCCTGAGATCCAGGACCCGCCCGACCCCCGGGCGCTCCTTACGGCAAAGGGCTGGGTGGTCTTCGAACAGGTAAGCTTCGGATACGATGGGCCGGGGGGGCGTCGGGCGCTCAGCGATATTTCGCTGAGCGTGGCCCCCGGTGAGGTCCTGGGAGTTGTGGGGCCGCCGGGCAGCGGCAAGAGCACGCTGCTCAGCCTGGTGCCGCGCCTCTATGACCCGTTGGCCGGCCGGGTCACCCTGGACGGCCATGACCTGCGCCGCCTAGCCCTGGCGGATCTGCGCCGCCAGGTGGTCTATGTGCCCCAGGAGCCTTTTTTGTTCTCCGGAACGGTGCGCGACAACATCCTCTTCGGCTGCCCGGAACATTGCATCGCCCGCCTGGATAGCGTCTTGGCCGACGCGGGGTTGACCGCCACCATCGCCACCCTGCCGTCCGGTCTCGATACCCGGGTGGGCGAAAAGGGGGTGCTGCTCTCCGGCGGCCAGAAACAGCGCATCGCCCTGGCCCGGGCCCTGCTCATCGATGCGCCCATCGTGCTGCTGGACGACCCCATCAGCCAGGTGGACACCGCTACTGCCGCCGTGATCGTGGCGGCCATCCGCCGCATGGCCGGCCGCAAGACGGTCATCGTGGCCTCGCACCGCCTGGCGGCCGTCCGCTGGGCCAATGCCATCGTCACCCTGGGCGAGGGCCGCCGGGTGGAATATGGCCCCCACGCGCAGCTCGTGGCCGCCAACGGCTATTACTCCCAGGTGCACCGCTTACAGGAGCTGGACCATGCGGTCTGACTACGGTTTTACCGAAGAGGGCTACCTCGGCAAGCGCCAGGATTGGCGCTTGCTTCGACGGCTGATGCCCTTCCTTCGCCCCCACCGCCGCATGTTGATCGGTTCGGTGGCCCTGGTGGTGGCCCTCACCTTCATCGAACTGGCCATGCCTTATTTCAGCAAGATCGCCATCGACCGCTTCATCGTGCCGGACCGGAAGGCGGCGCAGGAGGGGTCCCGGCTCTCCAGCGACGCCGACGGCCGGCGCTACCTCAGCGTGGATCTCGGCGACGCGGCGGCGCAAGCCGTGGTGGCCCGCCGTGCAACCCTGTTCGAGATTCAGGGGACGCAGGCGCGCATCGCTTTTGCCGATCTGCGGCAGCTGCCCAAGGGCGATCTGGTGGTGCTGCGCCGCGCCGACTGGGCCGGCCTGGGCTGGGTCGTGCTTCTCTTTCTGGCTTTGGTGGCCGCTGATTTCGGCCTCACTTTCCTCCAGCGGGTGATCATGGAGCGCGCCGGACATCAGGTGATGCACGATCTGCGCCTGCGGCTCTTCGGCCACATCCAGCAGCAGAGCATGGCCTTTTTCACGCGCCAGCCCGTGGCGCGCCTGGTGACGCGGGTCACCAACGACGTGCAGAACATGCACGAGCTCTTTACTACCTTTGTCTCCATGGTGTTCAAGGACGTCTTCCTGCTGGCCGGCATCGCCGTGGTGCTCGCGGTTCTGGATTGGCGCCTGGCGCTGGCCGCCTTTGCCGTGCTGCCCATGGTGGTTTGGATCGCGGCGCGTTTTTCGTCCAAGGCCAGGGATATCTTCCGCGCCCTGCGCGTCAAGGTGGCCGAGATCAATGGCCGCATGGCCGAATCCATCGACGGCATGAAGACTATCCAGACCTTCGGCCAGGAAGCGTATAACTATGCTCGCTTCGCCCAACTGAACGCGGAGAACTTCCGACTGGGCATGCGCGAGATCCATGTCTTCGCCCTCTTCATGCCCATGATCGAAGTATTGGGACTGGTGGCCATGGCCCTGTTGATTCTCTACGGCGGCCTTCAGGTGGTCGGCGGCCACATCACTCTGGGCGTGCTGGTGGTGGCTCTGACCTATGCGCGCATGTTCTTCCGGCCCATGCGGGACCTGGCGGAGAACTACAACGTCCTGCAAAACGCCATGAGCTCGGCCGAGCGGATCTTTGGGATGCTGGACATCGACCAGCGGTTGCCCCAGGCCCCGGACGCCGGACCGCCGCCCCAGGCCGCGGATCGAATGCAATCGCTCGATCTGGAAGATCTTTCGTTTGCCTATACTCCCGGTGAATGGGTGCTGCGCCATGTCTCCTTTGCCTTGCGACAGGGAGAGACCGTGGCCCTGGTCGGTCCCACCGGCGCCGGCAAAACCAGCCTGCTCAACCTGATCCAACGTTTGTACGACCCCACCGACGGCCGGGTGCGGCTCAACGGCCTCGATTTGCGCCAATGGGATACCGCCCGGCTGCGGCGTCTGACCGCCCTGGTTACCCAGGAGCCGGTACTTTTCTCTACCACCGTGCGCCGCAACATCTTCCCCGACCCGACGGCCGCGGACGACGCCACGGCG
Organism: Desulfatitalea sp.; assembly: GCA_049287895.1. GTDB lineage: Bacteria > Desulfobacterota > Desulfobacteria > Desulfobacterales > Desulfosarcinaceae > Desulfatitalea. Next base: position 547 of record JBAQGR010000204.1, on the reverse strand, counting down.
GCGCGCATCGTGGCCGCGGCCAACTGCGAGGCCCTGGTGACGCGCCTGCCCCTGGGGCTGGACACCGAGCTGGAAAAGGGCGGCGCGGGCCTCTCCAGCGGCGAGCGCCAGTTGATCACCATCGCCCGGGCCCTGGCCCGCGACGCCCAACTGATCCTGCTCGACGAAGCCACCTCCTATATCGACTCCCAGACCGAAGCGGCCATCTACGATGCCCTGCGCCGTCTCATCGCCGGCCGCACCTGCCTGCTGGTGGCCCACCGCCTTTCCACCGCGCGTATGGCCGATCGCATCATCGTCCTGCACGATGGCCGCGTGGCCGAAGAGGGCACCCACGAGGCACTCATGGAGCGGCGCGGCCTTTATTGGCGGTTGCACCAGCAGGGCGGTCCTCCGGAGGCGGATTAGGTCGTGCCCATCCAGTAGTGTCCGGTTTGGTCCTTGCGTGTAGGTGCCGTTGTTCTTTGGAAATATTTGTATCAGGTGACGCATTTGCGATACGCAGCTCATTTTGAATATTAATGCGCAGCTCCCTCACCCTTTTGAT
>JBAQGR010000203.1:0-21392 GCA_049287895.1 Desulfatitalea sp. | reverse complement strand
CGATCAGCTGGTAGTGGGGTGTGACCCCTTCGGTATCCATCAGCACACTTTCGATCTGGGAGGGGAACACATTGACGCCGCGGATGATCAGCATGTCGTCGCTGCGTCCGGTGACGCGACTCATGCGTAAGTGAGTCCGGCCGCAAATGCAGGGTTCGGGATTGAGCGAGCAGATATCGCGGGTCCGGTAGCGGATTACCGGGAAGGCCTCCTTGGTGATGGTGGTGAAGACCAGTTCACCCACCTCGCCGTAAGGCAATGGCTCAAGCGTCCGGGGATCGATAATCTCGGGAATGAAATGGTCTTCGAAGATGTGCAGCCCCCGTTTGGCCTCTTTGCACTCGATGGCCACGCCGGGCCCCATGACTTCACTCAACCCATAGATGTCCACGGCCACAATGTTCAGCTTACGTTCGATTTCAGCGCGCATGGTTTCAGACCATGGTTCGGCGCCGAAAATACCGTATTTGAATTTGAGATCCTTGAAAGAGACCCCCATCTCCTCGGCCACTTCCATCAGGTGCAGGCTGTACGACGGCGTGGCCGTGATAATGGTCGGCCCGAAATCTTTCATGATCATCACCTGGCGACGGGTGTTACCGCCGGAGACCGGGATCACAGATGCCCCCAGCAGTTCGGCGCCGTAGTGCACGCCCAGTCCGCCGGTGAACAGACCGTACCCATAGGCGTTGTGGATGATGTCGCCGCGATGGGCGCCGCCGGCCATGAGCGCGCGGGCCATCAACTGGGCCCAGGTCTGGATGTCGCGGGCCGTGTATCCCACGACGGTGGGTTTGCCGGTGGTACCGGAGGAAGCATGAATGCGTACCACATGGTCCATAGGCGCAGCGAACATACCAAAGGGATAGTTGTCCCTCAAATCCTGTTTGGTGGTGAACGGCAGCCTCTTAAGGTCGGCCAACGAGCGGATATCGGCCGGTGAGAGCTTGGCTTTTTGAAACTGCTCACGATAAAACGGGACACTGGCGAAGACCCGTTCCACCGTCGTCTGCAGCCGGCGCAGCTGGATCGCCTCCAGAGCCTCACGGGGCATGGTTTCAAATTCCATGTCATAAATCATTGCAGCAACCCTCCTGTGAAAACCGCCTTGCGCTTTTCCAAAAATGCACGGGTGCCTTCCTTTGCATCCGGACTGGCCATGCAAATGGCAAAGGCATCGGTCTCGATGCGCAGTCCGGTGGCCAAATCGGCGTTCAAGCCGAAATGAACCGCCTGCTTGATGGCCCGCAGGGCCACGCGCCCCTTGTCCGCCATTTCCCGGGCCGTGGCCATGACCTGATCCACGAGCGCCTCCGGAGCCACGACGCGATTGACGATACCCAAACCCAGCGCCTCCTGGGCGCTAATCATTTTGCCGGTGAACAACAGCTCCTTGGCCTGGCCTGTGCCGATGATCCGGGGCAAACGCTGGGTGCCGCCATATCCGGGGATGAGCCCCAGCTTGATCTCCGGCTGACCGAAGGAAGCATTCTCGGCCGCATAGATAAAGTCGCAGGCCATGGCGATCTCCAGACCGCCGCCCAAGGCAAACCCGTTGACCGCCGCGATCACGGGAATGGGCAACTCTGCGAGTTTGTTGATCGCCATCAATCCCCTGTTGATGAATACCTTGGCCTGGAGGGTATCCAAGCGGGCCAGTTCGGTGATATCCGCGCCGGCCACAAATGCTTTCCCGCCGGAACCGGTGAGCACCAGCACCCGCACCTGCTCATCGGCCGCCACCGCGTCCAATGCCTGGGAAAACTCCGCCAGAAGCTCGCTGTTCAGGGCATTCAACGCTTTGGGCCGATTGAACGTGAGGGTGGTGATCCCCTGGGCGGTCTCAACGATAATATTGCTGAACGTCATTTGCTCCTCCTTCGAATGGCTCGGTCCAAAAGCCGCGCCATGTTATCCTCTTGTCCTTGCAGGGGCTGGCTCCCGAAAAGCCATGGGGTTGGTATCTTCGATGTAGCGTTTGATGGCGTCCACGATTCCCTGGCACAGCCGTTCCTGGTAGTCGTCGGAAATCAACCGCTGGCACTCCCGGGGGTTGCTGATAAATGAGGTTTCAACCAGGATCGACGGCATCTGGGCGCCCAGGAGCACGTAAAAGGGCGCTTTTTTGACCCCTTTGCTACGGGTGTTGTCATACTTCTTTTGCAAACGATTTAAAACGCCCTGCTGTACGTAACTGGCCAGCCGCGTCGATTCGCTCACCTTGGCATTCTGCATCAGATCCTGCAAGATAGAATCCAGGTCGCTGATGTTTTTGGCGGAGGTGGCATTTTCGCGCGCCGCCACGCGGATGGCCTCGTCATCGGTGGCCAGGTTCAAAATGAAAGTTTCGATGCCATAGGCCCGCGGGTCCGGCGAGGCGTTGGTGTGAATGGAGATAAACAGGTCCGCGTTTTGAGTATTGGCGATGGCGGTGCGCTCCTCCAAACTCAGATAGGTGTCGCTGTCGCGGGTCAGGATCACCTCGCAATGGAGCTCGGTGCGGATCTTCTTGGCCAGGCGTTGGCCGATTTCAAGCACCACCTGCTTTTCGTGCACACCCTTGGCAGCGCCGGGCGCACCGTAATCCTTGCCCCCATGGCCGGGATCGATGACGATGCGCCGCACGCCCAGGGCCAACTGTTTGACAATGGCGCTGGGCGGCAATTTTCCTGTTTTCCCGGACTCGCCCTTGGGTTCTTCGGGAGCGGTGTTGGCGACGGCGGTGCCGCTCTCGACCCCCCAGACATCCAGCACGATGCGGAACGGGTTTTTCAATGAGAAGATTTTAAAAGTCTGGGACGATTTGATGTCCACCACCACGCGCACCGTATCAGCCGAGAATTGACCGGCACGGGCGTCGCTGAGCAGGTTGTCATTGATAGGCATTATCTTTTGCAGGTTTTGGCTCAGACGGCTGTTATGCAAATCGATGTAGATTCGCTGGGGCTTGCCGATGCTGCGATCCTCGCGCAGTTCGCGGTAAGTGAAAATCGTATCCGCATTGGCGTCGATCACCACGCGGGTGTACCGCGGGTTGGACCAGAAGCGCAAACTTTCCACGACGGCCGGCTGCTGGGCCGATGCTGTCCGGACCGAGTTTGACGCTTGAGCCATGTCCAGATCGGCACCCCGGATCACCTGGGTGATGTCGTCGCCGTCGGTATCGGCAGCGGCCGGTGGCGATGCGGTGACGCCCTGCTCGGTGCGGGCCTTTTGCGCGTAGCTGCTCTCCGGGTAGCTTTCGATCAGTTCCTGAAATGCTTTTTGAGACTGCAGGCGATCCACTGAGTTATGGGACCACTTGTGCATGCCGGCATAGCCGCAGGCCAATCCATAGAGGGCCGCGGGCGCCAGAGGGCCGCCGGGTTCGGTTTGCAAAACCTGCCGATAGGCGTGGATCGCTTTAAACCACTGGTCGCGCTGTTTTTGCAAGCCGACTTGCCCTTGAAGGCGCTGATCCTGGAGTTGGGCCCTGTCATACCATTGTTGGGCCGTCAAAGCGGTATCCGTGTCCGGCGCACTCGGCGGATCGCTCTTGCCCTTCAGGCTGTCGGCGGTTTGCCGGGCCTGATCCCGGTAACGGCTCTCCGGATAATTTTTCATCACGCTGTCCAACAGGTCGAGGGCTTCCCGGCGGTCCGATTCCCGATGGGAGCGCTTATACATGTCCGCATACATGGCTCCGGCCTGATAGAGGCCGGCGGCGGCCCAGGGCCCGTGGGGATCGTCCCGGTAGACTGCCAAAAATTTTTGAATACAGGTGATCCAGCGATCCCGATTTTTTTGTTGCTGGGCGTCGTTGCGCAACTGCCCCGCGCACCGTTCGGCCGCATAGTACTTGGATTCGGCCTTAGCGGCCCACACCGGCGGATGCAAAGCGGCGGCCAGCAACAGGCCGGCCACCATCCAAAGCAATATCCGTCGCGCTGTGGGTAACGATAGCGGCTTAGTGATGGAGGATAAGGTTCTGATCCCGGTCATATACGAATGCGTTCACCCCTTCGGCTGTCGGAAAATCAATTACATCCCCGGGGCAAGGAAAACATGGCCCGTAAACAATGTCAATGCGTCTTCGTCACTTTTTCCTGTAAGTGTTGCAGCAGGTTCAATGCCTCCAGAGGCGTGATCAAATTCAGATCCAGGGATTGCAGCTGCTGGACAATCTCTGTTTCCACCGGTTGGAACAGATCGAGTTGCACTGGTTTGAGATGGCCGCCGCTTGGCGTCGGTCCCGTCTCGGCCACATCCCTTCCGGCCGGTGCATGGCTTTCCACGCGCGCCAGGATCTTTTTCGCTTGCCGTACGACCGCCTCGGGGATACCGGCCAGGCGGGCCACCTGAATGCCGTAACTGCGGTTGGTGCCGCCGGGCGCCAACTTGCGCAGGAAAATGATCTGATCGCGCCACTCCTTGACTGCGATATTGTAATTTTTAACCCGTGGTTTGGTCTGGGCCAGTTCGGTCAACTCGTGATAGTGGGTGGCAAACAGGGTTTTGACACCTCTGTCTTTGAGGTCGTGCAAGTACTCCGCCACGGCCCAGGCGATGCTCAACCCATCATAGGTGCTGGTGCCGCGGCCGATCTCATCCAGGATCACCAGGCTGTCGGCGGTGGCGTTGTTGAGGATGTTGGCGGTCTCTTCCATCTCCACCATGAAGGTGCTTTGACCGGCCGACAGATTGTCCAGGGCCCCGACCCGCGTAAAAATCCGATCGGTCACGGCGATGTCGGCCTCGGTAGCCGGCACGAACGAGCCGATCTGGGCCATGATCACCAGCAGGGCCACCTGACGCAGCACCGTTGATTTTCCGGCCATGTTGGGACCGGTGATGATCAGAATCTGATCGCCCTCATTGTCCATGGCAATAGTGTTGGGAACAAAGCGTTCGCCCTGGATCACGCGCTCCACCACCGGATGGCGCCCTTCTTCGATGCGGATGACCCCCTGGGTATTGATCCTGGGGCGGCGGTAGTCGTTCTGATCGGCCACATCGGCCAGGGACAGCAGGCAGTCCAGTTGCCCCAAAAAGCGAGCCACCGCTTGCAAGGCCTCGCCTTGGAGGCGCACCTGGTCGCGGATCTGATCGAATAGCGTCAGCTCCAGGGCGCAGCGCGCCTCTTCGGCGCCCAGCGCCTTGGTTTCAAACTCCTTGAGTTCATCGGTGATATAACGTTCGGCGTTGACCAGGGTCTGTTTGCGCATATAGCGCTCGGGCACAGCCTTGGCCTGGACTTTGGACACCTCGATGTAGTAGCCGAACACCTTGTTAAAGCGCACCTTCAAGGTATTGATGCCGCTGGCCTGGCGCTCCCGCCCCTCCAACTGGGCTAGAAAGCCTTTGGCATCCCTGGAGATCTGGATCAATTCATCGAGTTCCGCGTCGTAGCCCTTTTGAATCATCCCACCCTCGTTGATCGTGGGCGGCGCATCCTCACGGATGGCGCGTTCGATCAGCGCGCTCAAGGCTTGCAAATCACCGATGGGCAGCGGACAGTTGAACAGTTCGCTGTTCAGTTGGGTCAGCGCCTCCCAGATAACCGGCAGCATGGCCAGCGAGCGTCCCAGGGCCAGCAGGTCGCGGGCATTGGCGCGGCCCATGACGATTTTGCTGTACAAGCGCTCCAAGTCGTAAACGGCCGATAGGGCTTCGATGAGGCGACGCCGCAGGTCCCCCTTGAGCAGGGCCTCCTCCACGGCATCCAGTCGCCGGCCGATCGCTTCCGGGGCCAGCAGCGGATAGCGCAGCCACTGTTTGAGCAAGCGGCCGCCCATGGCCGTGGCGGTTTGATCGAGGATGCCGATCAGGGTGCCCTGGCGCGAGCCGTTGCGCGCATTCTGCTCCAACTCCAAATTCCGGCGACTCATGGCATCGACAATCAGGTGGTCGTCCAGGCTGTAGGTTTCGATGCGTGCCAGATGGTTCACCGCTTGCTTCTGGGTCTCTTGCACATAGTGAAGCAGTGCGCCGGCCGCCCCCAATCCGGCCGTCATCTGCTGGCATCCGAAGCCCTCCAGGGAGCGGGTCTGGAACTGTTCGATGAGCCGCCGGCGACCGCGCTGGACATCGAAGAGTTCCGCCTCCATCCCATTGACGGCCCGCTGTTCCAACAGCGGCGCCAGTCGTCGGACCCAATCCTGATCGAGCAACGTGTTGGGCAGCAGCATTTCCCTGGGAGCGATACGTTGAATCTCTTCGCCGAGCTTCTTCATCTGCCGGGTCTCTACCACACGGAAAATCCCGGTGGAGATATCCAGGTAGGCCAACCCAAGGGTCTGCTCGTGGCTGCAAAGCGCCAGCAGGTAGTTGTTGGCCTTGGCATCGAGAAGTTCGTTCTCAACGATCATGCCCGGCGTCACCACCCGTACCACCTCCCGGCGCACCAACCCTTTGGCCGAGGATGGGTCTTCCACCTGGTCGCAGATGGCCACTTTGTACCCATTCTCGATCATGCGGGCGATATAGGCTTGGGCGGCACGGTAGGGCACGCCGCACATGGGTACCGGCGAGGCGTCGTTCTTGTTGCGGGAGGTCAGCGTGATCTCCAACACCCGGGAAGCGGTCTGGGCATCTTCAAAAAACATTTCATAGAAATCCCCCATGCGGTAGAACAGGATGGCGTCCTTATACTGCTCCTTGATGGCCAGATACTGCTGGAGCATGGGGGTGGTTTTCGATAGGCTCATGGTCTTCGGGCATTGTTCCTGTTAGTGCGCGCCAGCGGGCGAATGGGTTTGCCGCTCAGGGGATGGCATCGAATGCTGCTGCGCGACGCCCGGCATCGATCCTCCGCGGTGCGGTCAGGGATGGGGCCGTTGCGCTCTTCAGGGTTGCGTTGCGGCCACATCGTTTTCGGCCGTCGAGGGGGTCGCCGCCGTTGCCGTTGCCGGTTGCGGCCTGAGGGATGCAATATCCTTTTTCACGTTGTCGATGGCGCTCTGCTGGGCGTGAATCGTCTGTTGAAGTTTTTTGATGGTATTAGACGCCACGAAGCGCTCTCCCAGACTGAAGAGATAGGCAAGGAACCAACCGATAAAAAAGAAAGCGAGGAAAAGAAGCGCGACATAAAGATCGGGAGAACGGTATTCGGTATTGAAGAGAAAAAGGCCCAGGCTCTGCTTGGCCAGGAAAAAATCCCGGTTTTGATAGATGACGAGCCCGAGGGCGCCGAGGATAAGCAGCCATAAGATGACCTTGACCTTTTTCATTTGCATTCTCCCTGTCTGGTTGGCAGATCGGTCATGAAATCGCTTTAATCTCTACAATTCCCGGCCTTAAAACTCAACCCTTTTTTCCCCACGAAGCACAGGAACCATAATGCGACGCGCAAAAACAGCCCATCTGCACAGGTTAAAGCCGAACCACCTCGATCGCGCCCCAGGCGCCCATTTTGTCGCCAACGACGATCAGTAAACCCAAAACGCCCGCGATATCGCGTCCCCAGCGGATCGCCGCCGGGATGTCGTTGGCAGCGCGTACCCGATTGCCGACGGCGGTGGCCGCCGCGTCGGCCAAGGCACAGCCGCCACTGAGCACGCACACGGCATCGGCACGGCCGAAACTCAACGAGTGGCCGACCGTTCCCGAAGAGGTGCAGACGGCGTGCACACCCGCGTCGGCTGCAATGCGCAGACCGATCTTCAGGCTCAAAGGCGATGGGCCGGCATAGAGCCCCACGGTCATGGGCTGGTGGGTATGAATGAAGATGTCACCTCCGTTCTCCACGACTACTTCCGAAGATTGCTTCAATAGTTGATGTCCCACCTGTTCGGCCACGGCGCCGGCCACGGCCGCCATGGGCCCCACATCGGCGGCTCGGCCGGCCGCGATCATTTTGCGGACGATGGGCGGTGCCAGCGGGTCTTCCGGGAATGGCCGCAAGGTGCGCACGAACTCTGGATTGCGACGGATATAGCCCTCCAGATAGCTGCGTTGTTCAATGACCGCCTCCTTGGCTGCCTCGGCCACCGGCCGGTCGCTGTAGATCCCCAGGTCGGTCTGTTGCACCACCACCCGCGCCGCGGTCAGGTGGCTGCGCACCAATTGCCGATAGGCACGTTCCTGGAACGGGGTGTTTGTCTCGGATCCGTCAGACATCGATAATCGTCGGCCGCAATTCGGCCGGGCATTGGAGTAAAAAGTAGCGATCGGTCATACCGGCGATAAAATCGCGCACGATCTCCGCGTGCGGGTGGGACTGCATATAGTTGGGGTCCATGTCGGCCAAAAAACCAGTGAAGATCTTGGAATCCTGCCGGCCGGTGCGCAGATCGTCCAGATAGGTTTCAAAAAGAAGATCGAAGAGCGTGTGAATCGCCGGGGCGTGCTTTTTAATGGTCTGATTGAGATAGATATGTTCCAGGTTGAAATCCTTCAATTTTTTCAAGGCACGCGACACTCGGTCGCTAATGGCGATATACGGTTTCTGGTGGCTGCAATGGATAATGTCGGTGACCAGATTGTAGACGATGGTGCCGTTGCTGTCGCCCAGAACATCCACCACATCCCTGGGGATCTGCTGGCGCTGGATGACATTGAGCCGAATGGCGTCCTCCAGGTCCCGCCCAATGTAAGCCACGGTATCGGCCATGCGCACCACGCACCCCTCCAGGGTCATGGGCATCAAGGCATAGCGCGCGTCTCTCTTTTTCGAGGCCATCTCCACGGCCAGGGTATCGAAGGTTTTTTCCTGGCGCGGCTGCAACACCTGGTTATGGATCTCGCCGTCGTGGCACAGAATCCCATCCAGCGTCTGCAGGCACAGATTCCAGCCACGGCCTTTGCGTTCCACCCGGTCCAGAAACTGGATGCTCTGCACGCTATGCAAAAAGTGGCCAATACCGGCCGCCTGGCACAGCTTGCTCAAATAGCGCTCGCCGTCGTGACCGAAGGGGGTGTGGCCGATATCGTGGCCCAAAGCGATGGCCTCGATCAGGTCCTCGTTGAGATAGAGAAAACGACCGATGGTGCGAGCGATTTTGGAAACCAGTTGGACATGCAGGACGCGATGGGTGATATGGTCATTGCGGATCAGGTAGAAAACCTGGGTCTTGTCGATATAGCGTGCATAGGCCATGGAGTGCAGAATGCGGTCCGTATCCAGGGCATAGGCTTGCCGATATCCCGACTGCACTTTTTCTTCGGGCAGGCGCCGCCGGGCCTGGTCGCTGAAGGCGGCCAGGGACGAGAAGATGGCCACTTCCCTGGCGTTGAGCGTTTGCTTCAACGTCGCCAAAGTGGTCAATATGTCGCCAGATCTCTCCATATCGTCAGATCTCTCCATTGAGAATAAATCGTTCCATGAGTCCATCGTAATCGATGCCGGCCTGCCGAAAGCCTTCATGGCCGTACTTCATATTGGCTTCCAACACGTAGTATCCGCCGCGACAACAGCAAATATCCATCCCCACGTCATCCCAGCGGCAGCGGTGGGCCGTTGTTTCGGCCAGGCGGATGGCCTCCGCGGGAACGGGGCTCAAATCGATGGCGCCGCCCACCGCCACATTGGTGCGATACTCGCCCTCCCGGGCAACGCGCCAATAAGCATGCACTGCCTTGCCGCCGATCACCACCACGCGCATATCGCGTTCCAGCGGCAAATATTCCTGAATATAGGCAGGCGAAAAACGCTGGCAATAGTGCGCCAATGCTTCGGGGGTGCGGATCAGAAACACGCCGCGCCCCAGGGCCGAACCGCGGGGAACTTTGGCGATCAACGGCAGCGGAAAGCTATTGAGGATAGCGGCCTTTTGCCGCCTTCCGAAAAAGACGCGGGTGTGCGGATGGGGGATCTCCAGCATTTGAAACAAGGCCGTCTGCTTGATCTTGTCCTGGGCGAATTTATAGGTGTGATAGCTGGGGAAGGTCTTTTTGCCCATGGCATCCAAAAGATCGGCGTAAAATACAGAAGGATAGTATATTGTCCCGGCCCCGCGGATGAGCTGCCGCTCCGCCGCGTCGTAGTCCATGAAATTGGGCCGAACGCCCAAGGTGACGACCTGGGCGCAATGGCGCAAACGTCCCTCCAGGGCCACTCGCGGCGCACGGATGTCAGAGGAACTCCTCATTGGCTCACTTTACCGATGGAGATCGGTTACACCCTCCTGATATCACGCCGGCAGTGCCGCCAGAATTCGTTCGACCGCGGCCTCCAGGGCCACCATAAAACCGGCGGCGGACTCGTTGAGTCGCTGCGGTTGTCCCGCGTCGAACACCTTGACCACGTTGGGATCGAAGGGCAGGCTGCCCAGGAACGGCACCTCCATCTGTTTGGCGGTGGCCTGGCCGCCGCCGCTTTTGAACAAGGAGATGGTCTGGCCGCAACAGGGGCAGGCGAACGGCCCCATGTTTTCGATCAAGCCCAGCATGGCCAGATGAACGGTCCGACAAAAATTGATCGATTTGCGCACATCCGCCAGGGCCACCTCCTGGGGTGTGGTCACGATAACCGCCTGGGCCTCGGGAATGAGTTGGGCTACGCTCAAAGGTTCGTCGCCGGTGCCCGGCGGCGCATCGATGATCAGAAAATCGATGCGGCCCCACTGCACATCGCCGACAAACTGACGAATGACCCCCGATTTGGCGGGTCCGCGCCAGATGACGGCTTGATCGCGGTTTTGCATGAGGGACTGCATAGAAACCACTTTAAGGCGGGGGTTCACCATTATGGGGATCACCTGCTGGTCGGCGTTGATGTCCAAAAGACCGTGCACGCCCATCATACCGGCCAGGCTGGGGCCGTGAATGTCCACATCCAGCAGACCGACTTGATATCCCTTGGCGGCCAACACCAGGGCCAATCCGGCCGACACGCTCGATTTACCGACGCCGCCTTTGCCGCTCATGACCATGATTTTGTGGCGGATATTGCCCAGAACCTGGATGAGCTTCGGGTCTGCCTCCTGGGAGGCCGCGCCATGGGCTCCCACGTGGGGGTCTCCGGAAGATGGAGTCTTGTTATCGGGTGCCATGGGTTTCATTCTCCTTATGGAAAGCCGGGACAACCTTTTCAAGGTTAGCGGCGTTTTCGTTGCGTGGACAACCGCATGGCCGGCCTATAGCAGGATTGCATACCGCTTGCAAGGTGCGCGGGGTGCAAGCACAGGGCAAAGCGGTCATGGCGCGCCTTCAGGGATTCTGCGCGCCCTCCAGAATGAAAGTGGCGGGCGGCAAGGTCACATCGGACCAGAAGCGTTCCACATTCCAAGTAATTTGATTGCCTTGCCCGGATAGCATCTGCACAGTGCGTGGCAGGGTGTAGCCCGCTATCTCCTGCCAGGCGAGCCAGCGCACCTCGTATCGCAAAGCGCCTTCGCTGTTGAACACCTTAAGGGTTTGGATGCGATCGCATCCATCGGATCGCAGGTCGGCTACAATATCATCCCGCCGGTTTTTCAACACCACGGCGCAGCCCCCTGTCGCCGACGTCGGCACCTGGGCGGCCACATGATCGGGCAGCGGCGGGCGACCGCTTAAAATCTCCAGGAGCGCTTCGATACCAAGGGGAATATGGATGAATCGCTCCAAGGAAGTGCCGGACTGATCCCAACTGTAGAATTGTCCCTCGTTGATGGCATGCAGGCTTATAACCGTGCCGTTACCGGCCAGGCTGGTGATCGGTTGGCCCAGCATGTTGAGCAACTCGACCCGCACCCGGTCGGGAACAGCGGCCGCCAGAGCAGCGCGCCCGTTGAGCGTTTGGCCCTCGGCCTGAATTTGAACGCGCATCAGGCCCTTAAATTGCTTCAGCTCCGTATTTTGCCCCGTCCAACGCGAAAGCCATTGCCGCGCGTCCGCATCGTCCTCGGGTGGTTTGATCCGCCAGGCGCACCCATTCAGAGTAGCAGCCGCTTGGAGCAGGCAAAGCAAGCAAAAAAGTATAGACCGGATTTTAGAACCGACCGGTACAGCGCAATTATTCATTGTATCGTTTCACGGTACTAGGTTTAAGACGCGGATCTTGTCTTCCAATGGCAGGCGGTCCTTGTCTTTTAACTCCAGGGAGCGCCGGTAGTACTTCAAGGCTTTGTCTTTATGACCCAACTTGAGGTAGACATCACCCAGATGCTCCAATATGACCGCGTCATCGGGCACCACCTGGACTGCCTTCAAGAGCCACTTGAGGGCCTCTTCGTAACGCGCCTGTTTGTAAAACACCCAGGCCAAGCTGTCGGTGATGTAGCCGTCATCGGGCTTCAGCGTCAAGGCGCGTTGCACCAAGGCCTGGGCTTCGTCCAGATGGATTCCCATATCGGCATAGGTGTAACCCAAATAGTTGAGCGTATCGGCATCATCGGGTTGAATCCGCAGCACCTGTTTCATGGCTTCGATGGCTTCGTTTCTGCGGCCGGCCTTATCTTGGATGACACCGATGCGAAAGTGGATAGGGGCGTTTTTTGCATCGACGGCCAGGCCTTGCATGAGAACCGCCAAAGCTTCATCGTAACGTTCGAGCTCTTCGTAAAAAGAGCCTAAATAGAGAAAGTAGGTGGCATTGTGCGGCTCGTTCACCAGCGCCTGTCGGACCACGGCGATGGACTGGTCGAGCTTGCCCATATCCCTCAGCAAGAGGGCGCGATGCGCCACTGCGTTTTCGTAAAAACGCGACGGATAGGTCACTTTCGCGAAATGATCGAGCGCGAGCGGCACTTTCTTCATGCCGTCGTAGGCCACGCCGGCCAGATAGTGCAGTTCGGCGCTTTGCGGTGCGCCTTGCAGCATGCCTTCGATGGCCCACACCGCAGTTTCGTACTGCTTTGTCTCCAAATAGCTCTCGAAGAGATAGTTCAGAACGCTGTCGTCGCTTTCGCTGCTCCGGCCCAAATCGAAAAGCAGCGGCAGACCGAGCGCCGCGCGTTTTGTTTGCCGATAGTAATCGGCCAGTTCCAGGGAGGCCTTGACGTTGTCGGGGTTCAATTCCAAAATGGTCTTGTACGTCTGGATGACCAACTCGTTCTTCTTTTGGGATTGGTAGATCTTGATCAATTCGAAACGGGGCTCTTCCAGGGAGGGTTCTAATACCAAAGATCGGTTGAAGGCGTTGATCGCCTGCTCGTATTTGCCTTGGGCGGCCAGCACTTTCCCATTGAAATAGTGAGCCGCATAGGAGGAGGGGAATTTAGCCGCCATGCGACGAAACACCCGTTCGGCATTGGCCAGATCGTTATCGTTCCAATAGATGCGCCCCAAGTACAGGTAGATGTCGGGGTCGCTCGGATTGTTGACCAGTGCCTTTTCAAAAAGGGCTTTGGCTTCTGGAATCTCGTCCTGCTGTTGATGAATGCGGCCGGCCAGCACCATGGCACCGGTGTTGTCCGGATGGTCAGATAGTACCTGCCGAATCGCTGCCAGGGCTTTCCCGGAATCCCCTCGGGCCAGATAGAGATTGGCCAATTCCAATTTGAGCATCGCCGACTGCGGGTCGGATTGGATGGCTTTTTCAAGCAGCCATTGGGCCTCGTCCAGAGCGCCTTCCTTGATCTCCATCTGGGCGGTGCTGAAATAGTAGTAAGCCGCGCCGGAGCTGCTGCCGGGAACATCCATAACGGTATCGACCACCGCTGGATCGGTTTGCGGCGATTGATCCGGAGATGGCAAACCGGCTTGGCACCCCAAGGCTATGATCCCAGCCATGAGGAGGGTCGTCATTTGAATCGCTTTTAAGCGCATATCGTTGATCCCAAGCAGGGAGATGGGTTGCGAGACCCGCCCCCTTGGGCGCTGGTCACTTGGCCTTGTCCTCGGCGATGTCCACCCGCGGAGCCGTCGCTATTAATCCCGGGTGGTGTAGGCTTCAAAATCGGGAATTTCGGTTTTGAAAAAATCGCGCATTTTTTTGATAACGTTCTTTTCAATTTGGCGCACCCGTTCCCGCGAGATTCCGTATCGATCCCCTATCTCCTGAAGAGTGACCGGCGCATCTGAAAAAATGCGCTGGTCGAAAATCTCCAACTCCCGCTCACTCATCTGCTCGCGAAATTCCGCCACTTTGTTGTGCAGCAGAAGTTCAATCTCTTTTTTGGCCACCCGATCTTCGGCCGATGCGGTCCCCTCGCTGACGAACTCGATCCTGCCGGTATCGGAGCCCTCCTTGACCGGCGAATCCAATGAGACATCCCAACCGTCCAGGCGTTGGTCCATATCGACGATTTCACGCTCGGAAACACCCAACCGCTGGGACAACAACTTGGGTTTGGGATCGAACCCCTGCTCGATTAAAAGCTGTTTCTCTTTTTTTAACTTGAAAAAGAGTTTGCGCTGGCCCTGGGTGGTTCCGATCTTGACGAGGCGCCAATTGTCCATGATGAACTTAAGGATGTACGCCTTGATCCAGAAGGAAGCATAGTAGGAAAACTTGACGTTCTTGTAGGGATCGAATTTTTTGACCGCCTGCATGAGGCCGATATTTCCTTCCTGAATCAAATCCAGAAGGTTTTGCATCCAAACCCTTTGAAATTCCAGAGCGATTTTGACTACCAGCCTAAGGTTGGAGGTGACCAGCTGATAGGCGGCCTCCATATCGCCCTCTTCCTGCACCCGGCGACCCAGCTCCACTTCTTCGTCGCGCGTCAGCAATCGGTAACGACTGATTTCAGACAGATAACGCTGGAGAGGATCGAATTTGGCTAACGATTTGCCGGAATCGGCCCGGGTGGATCGGTTGTCGATAACCGTCTTGGCCGTGGCCTTACCTTTATCGGCATGGGTTGCCGATGGAACCTTATTTTTATCCATAACCATTGGCTTTCACTACTCTGATGGACAACGGCGGCAACGCGCGATCATGGGCGCAGGCGCCCATTTTCGATAGACTTTCCCGGGATCCTATGCTATTTGCCCGGTTACCCTTTGCGCCTGTAGCTCAGCTGGATAGAGCAACGGACTTCTAATCCGTAGGTCGCAGGTTCGAGCCCTGCCAGGCGCGCCATGCCACCATGGTTTCCAAGTCGTTCGCATCTTGTTGCCCCTGCCCTTCACCACCAGGGCTCTTCCGATACAGGGGCATCGAATTAAAAATGGCATGTTTAACACATTCTTGACCGGTTTTCAAAAGATTATAAAGTCATCCTGCGAATCTTGGTCAGCGGTCCGGCGTTACCACTCGGATAGCGCCTCTCCGGTGAGCTGACGGACGCTCTCTTTGAGCTTGTCTTCGGCGACAATTTGGCGGCGCTGTTCTTTGATACTAGCATAGGCGAACTCCTTTTCCACCTGTACCACCTCCACCGTGGCCACGACCAGGGCCTCCGGCTTGAACGTTTTGCCCTTGAATTCAACCGCCGCTTTGTCTTCGACCACATCGAACATGGCCCCGAGCACCACACCTTGCTTGGCCCCAACATTCATCAGCACCTTGTGACCACTCACCTCGACCACAAACCCCTGCAGCGGATATTCGGACATGATGGCCAAAAGCACTTCGCGGTTCAACCAATGCAAATCCTTACTCAATGTCACCGCCGATGCAAATTGGCGGCTGATCTCCTTGGACTCCTGACGGGTCGCCGTATCGATCAATTTAAATTTGAGCAATGTGCCTTCGCTGAGATGGAACAGCGTCCCCTTGGCCACGAGCTTGGCGCCGCAAGCCCGCGCGAGCGCAAGAGTCACATTGGGATCGGCCATCTGCTCGGAGGTCAACCCCAGTTTTTTTATCACGCGGTCCATGACAAGGGGTTCGACGACCCCCAGGCGTCCAGAGGTATTCAACTGATCGGCCAGGTGGAGGGTCAAGACGCGGGCAAACCCATCCCGAATCGAAAGCCCTCCGGTCTCCAACGGTTGGAAAAGGGCCAGGGTGGTCTCGTCACCGGTGGTCCAGGGGTCCTGCTTTTCATTTGTGGAAGGGGTCATCCCTTGCTTGTAATTTTCCACATAGGTGTTGATTTGCTCCTCCAATTGCCGGCGGCGTTCGGCATCTTTTTCCATCAACACCATTTTGTTCGCATTGGTCGCCAACGTGGCCGCAAAGGGATCGGTGCGATCGATCGTCTGCGCTTTGCGATAGGACTCCAGCGCCTTGTCCCACTCGCCCTGACGCTCATAGGTCATGCCTTTGTTGGAGGTGGCTTCCACGAGGAAGGGGTCCAGGGAGACCGCTTGATCGTACATGTTCAACGATTGGCTGTAATCGCCGCGCACGGCGTAGATCCGTCCCAGTTGGTTGTAGGCGGTGGCGCGATGACTCGGATTGCCGCCGGACTTGTCGATAGCTTTGCGGTACTCGGCCTCGGCCTCTTTGGGTTTGTTCTGGCTGTATAGCAAATCGCCTTTGACTACATGGGAATAAGCGCGATCACCGGCCTTGGTCTCCACCTCCCTGGCCATGGTCATGGCTTTTTCCGGTTGCCCTTTTTGGGCATAAACTTGGGAGAGCCCCTCTTTGCCCGCTATTTCACCATCCCCCTTTTTCTGGGACAGACCGTAGAAAGTGCTCTCAGCCGATTTCAGGTCGCCCTCTTTCAGCTCGGCATATCCTTGAACGCTTTTGGCGCGCACATTGTTCGGGTCCTTTTTGGTCACCTCCGTGCTCAGGGCTTTGGCGATATGGGTCTGACGATTTTGCAGCTTGCGCTCGGCCAGGGTCACGAGAAGTGCTTCGGTGGTTTTCCCGCCCCCCTGGAAGTAGTCGAGCAATTTTAAATCCGGCCCCACGATACATACCGTTGGCAAGATGGTGCGGGCCGCATAGGCGTCGGCGACCTTTCCGTCATCGAGCAGAACCGGAAAGCTGAGTTTGCTTTGAGACTGAAATTGCTTCACCTGGGCCGGGCTGGAGCGGGTGACCCCCCAGACGGCCAACTCGGCATCTTTATATTTTTTGGCCAAATTATCCAGGCTGAGCATGCCCTCCTGGCTGGGTCGCGAATCCGCATCGAAAAAATAGAGGATCAACATGGGCTGATCTTTCATGCCGACCAAGTCAAAGCTTTGACCCTGGCTGTTTTTTAAAACAAACGGCGGCGCAGCCTGTCCGACGCTCAGTTGCCCATAAGTGACGCCGGTGCCCGACAGCATGATCATCAGGGCCGTCATTGCCGCATAGAGCCATTGCGTCAACAATTTCATCGTTATCCTCCTGCTGTTTAAAAGAGTTGGATGAATAAAAGGGTACCTTTTTAAAATTGGGTGCGGACGCTTCGATCGTAACAGTCTATTCCACGGATCGCATGGTGACGTGCAGGGGTGTTTCGCCCAAAACATCCAGCTCCACTTGAGCTTCCCACGCCAGAAACCCCGGCATGCTCAAGCGCAACTCATGTTTTCCCAAGGGCAACGGCACGTCCACCGGCGTCGTGCCTTTCCCGCCGTTGTCCACATAGACCATCGCCCCCGCGGGTTCGCTGCTGATCCGCAGCGTCGCCAGTTGGGCCTGAGCGATCCCCTGGATATCGCCGGGGGGCGTGGGTTCCGCGACCACCGAACCTGCGTCGGCGCTGTTGTCCGGTAATGGTGCTTTGCGGCCGAAGAAGTAATATCCACCGGCACCGCCCGCGATCACCACGAACAACACTATCGCGGCGACGATCCGTTGGGTGTTGGATCGCCGCGGCGCCTCTGTGGAGGACTTATCGACGATTTTGCCATCCGGCAAAACAATCGCCAGGGCTTCGGCCATTTGCCGTCCGGTCTGGAAACGTTGCCCGGTCTCTTTGGCCAGGCTTTTCATGATCAGGTCGGAAAGGCTTTGGGGAATGAAAGGATCCGCGGCCGAGGGCACTTCGGGTACATCGTGGGTGATGGCTCGAAAAATCGCGGCAATATTGTTTCCGCTGAACGGCCGGCGGCCGACCACCATTTCATAGAGGATGACGCCCACCGAAAACAGATCGGAACGACCATCGACGATTTGCCCCATCACCTGTTCGGGAGACATATAGACCGGTGTGCCCAATATCTCGCCGGCCTGGGTCTGCTGCCCGGCGCCGGTGTCTTCGATGCGGGCGATGCCGAAATCAGTCAGTTTGACCTGGCTGTCCTCGGTAAGAATGATGTTGGACGGTTTGATATCGCGATGCACGATACCCTGGCGGTGGGCGTAATCCAGCGTTTGGGCCACCTGGCGGGCGATATCGACACACTGCGGCACTGTCAGGCGACCGGAACGCACCACTTCGTTGAACGGCTCGCCTTTAAGGAACTCCATGGCGATATAGACCGTGCCGTGATCTTCACCCACATCATAGATGGTGACAATATTGGGATGGGACAAACGCCCGATGGCGCGGGCCTCCTTAAGAAAGCGGGCTACAAAGGATTCGCTGGTGACCCGATCGGGCCGCAATATCTTCAAGGCCACCATGCGGTCGATTTGGGGATCGTGGGCCTGATAAACCACCCCCATGGTCCCCTTGCCCAACTCCTTGACAATGCGGTACCGGCCATATTCGGACGTCATACTAGTACTTTTCCAAAAAATGGAGTAAGGTTTCAAAAGGGATCAAAAAGCCGACGGCGTTGGTCCCCCTGTAACGCCCCTTGACCACCGCGGCCAGGCGGCCGTGTTCATCGAGGACCGGACTACCGCTGCTGCCCGGCTCGATGTGCATCTGCACCTGCCATAGCGGCAGACCTTCCACGCGCCGTGGCGGACCATCAATAGCGCCGCTCTGAATTTCATCTAGTCCGCCACGCGGGCATCCCACGGCGAACAACAGATCGTCGCCGCCGGGCATGTAGCGACCATTTTTCAAATTAATCACGCTCTCCAATGAATGGGGAACCCGGATCAAGCACAGATCGCGGTAGGCATCGATCTTGACCACGCGACCGCTGGATTCGCGACCGTTGCGAAACTGCACACTGAGCTCTTGTCCCAGTTGCAGATCATGGGCCGTGGAGACGATCAATCCCTTGACGTCGATGGCAAACCCACTGAGCTGGACAGGTGTACCGCCGCGATCCGTAAAAAGACACACGGTGGCATTCATATGACTGCGCACGGCCTCAGGAGTGGAGGGTATCGTCGTGCGCTCCGCGTTGGAGGGCATTTTCACATAGCCATCCAGATAGTTCCAAAAAGCGGCCAGGGGCTGATTCTCTTTGCTGCCGACGTTCTGAGCGATCACCCGTGAGGCCAAAGGGGAGTGGGCCCTCAGTCGGATCAGCCAATGGGCCCCCGGTTTGTCCGCCTCCAGTTGCACGCTCTGATGGTCACCGCTGGCGCGATATACCTGGAAACCATTGTTTTCCAGCCATGGGGTGATGACCGCTTCGGTCTCCGAGAGCGGCATGGAGATGATGCGTTCGGCGGCATCCGAATCGATCCCGCCAAGGAGCGGTGAAGCCCAGGCCACGATAAGCAGAATGCAAAGCCAGCCGGTTGGTTTCATGCCACGCCCGCAAGCACCACGGTGATATTGTCTTTGCCTCCGGACAGGTTCGCCAGCCCGATAAGCTTTTCCGCTTTCGAGGAAAGATCGCCCTGCCCCAACAGCGCTTGAACGATCTGTTCATCTTCCACAAGATCGGTAAGGCCGTCCGAACAGAGCAGGAAAAGATCTCCGGCAAAAATAGGCCCGCGCAAGGTATCCAGGGCCGGAGAGGGTCGCACACCCACCGCACGCAAAATAATATTGCGCATGCGATGAGAGCGGGCCTGTTCAGCGGTGATCATGCCCTGATCAATTTGATCCTGCACCAGCGAATGGTCCTTGGTGAGCTGCTTGAGGCTTCCCTGGCGCAGACGGTAGGTACGGCTATCCCCCATGTGGCCGATGACGAAACCCGTGGCGGTAAATGCCAGCAATTCAGCCGTGCACCCCATCCCCTTGTGATCGGGGTAACGGCCCACATGATCTAAAATGCGGTCGTTGGCCTGGAGAAAGACGCTTTGGACGCGATCGACCAGCTCCTGCTCGTTGACCGGTTGGCCGGCGGCGAAGATATCGGCCGCTGTCTGGGCGAATATCTGGCTCGCCATCTCCCCGGCCGCCGCGCCCCCCATGCCATCGGCCACCAGGCAATAGCCGCCATCGGAATTGATCAAAAATGCGTCTTCGTTGTTGGACCGTATGCGTCCCATATCGGTTTTACCGATAAATTCGATTTTATGCATATTTCATCGTCATTTGAGAAAAGGTGCCATTCGTGGGCCGTTTACACCGGAACATGGTCGCGGAAGCCTTCTGCTTTAGGGTCGTGGACTGACACTACTATCGCCCTTTTCATCCGGAGCTTGATGACCGGTGTGCGCTTCCGGAGGATTTCATTGCACTGAAACTATTTTTAATTTTAATATCCGTTGATTGTCAACATGGATTCCAGGCGGGCTGAGTCCAGACGGAACGTGAAACAGCTAAAAATGGTTTTGAATCAGCGATGAAATATGATAGCGCTTGTTTAAAAGTGCCGTCGATAGGTCCCATCCAACAAACGTTTCAAAGCATTCGGCTGACAACCCAGAGGCGCGTCCATTTATGACTACGATTCCCGATATTTCAGTCCAGCTTGTCCACCTTCAGGGGCCCCTCAAAGGCGAGATCCAAGAAATATCGGACGGTGAGATCCGCATCGGCCGGCATCCAGATTGCCAAGTGAATTTCCCAAAAGAGCTGACGACCCTTTCGCGTGTCCATGCGCGCATTGTTCGCGAAGGCAACCGCTTCAAATTGAGCGATGAGAGCACCAACGGCACCTATGTCAATGGGCAGCGGATTTCAGAAACTTTTCTGAAAGATGGGGATGTGCTCATGTTTTCCGAGAACGGCCCCAAGGTCAGCTTTTTAACCCAAACCAACACAAGCCCCCAAGGGCCGCTACAGTCGCCGGCCACGGCTCCCCGCCCGGTATCGGCCACATCCATACCGCTCAAGCCCCCGCCGCCCGCGCAGGCATCGCCGATGGGCCGGGCTACCTTTCCACCGCCGATGGCGCCCACACCCCCCGCTCGCCCGGTGCAACCCCCACCGGTCGCACCTCCGGCCGCCGTTGAAACGGCCAAGGTCCCTTTCGCCATCCAATATGGACCGGCATTGAAATCGTTTCACACGCTGCCGATCGTTATCGGCAACGGACCTGGATGCGATTTTCCGATCGCCCATGCGGCGGTCCGCGAACGTCACGCACAAATCTTCTATACGGCCAATCAGTATTGGATCAAGGACCTGACCGGTGCGGGCAGCATCACGATCAACGGCCTGCCGATCACTGCCCAAGCCGCCCTGGAAGCCGGAATGCAGATCGCCCTGAGCGCCCAAGGACCCAAGTTCCGCTTTATCGGCGGCGGCCGTCTGGCGCAGATCGACGACCCGCCTCCCGAAAGCGCCGCCATGGCTCCCAAGCTGCCTTCAACCGCGGCACCGGCTAAGGAACCAGCCGAGAGCGAAGGGAAAAAGAGCGGTGGATTGTTCAAAAAGTTCTTCACTTGATCAAAACTGGGGATAGACTGATTC
>JBAQGR010000202.1:0-3031 GCA_049287895.1 Desulfatitalea sp. | reverse complement strand
GACCCGGATAGGGCACCAGAAACGAGTGCAGGACATTGCGCAGACCGGTAACGATATGGACGCGGTTCGCATCGATATCCACCTTTTCGTCCGACCGGACTTCTTTGGCCGCCGAACGCACTAGCATCTCGCCGACAATCACATCGCCAAAAGCGATAATATAAGCAATACTGGCGGTGGAAATGGTGGCCAGCAACATCTCGGCGCTCGGGAATCCCACTGTAAAGGGAAGGTAGTTCCACATTTCGGAAAAGGCGGGAATGATGATGCCCGCCTTGAGCGAGGCCGGCACATTTCTGACGATGCGGCTGCTGAGTTTGGTCAGGCCCAGGAAAAGCAGCGCCACCGGTATGGCCGGGGTGATCCACCCCGGCCCCCAGAAAAGCCGGCAGTACAAAGCCCACACCGCAAACGAAAACACACGCCAGGGCCACCTCGTAGGGCAGCCCCAAATGCTTTTCCAGCAGCGGAATCATGGCCAAACTGACCACGCACAGAATCAAGGCCTGGATAAACTCAACCCACTCCCAGCGGTAGTGAATCAGAGGCAGCCTGATCTTGAACGGGCCGGCCGGCCAGTAGGGCTGCTCTTCGCCATCCTTGAGGGTGTAAACCGAAAACGACCTAGGTGCCTCCTTCTTAGATTGGGTAGAATAGATAGCTTTCTAGTTCACCAGCCGTGAACGGCCCTGCCACTCTTTCTCGCGCAGCTTGAATTTCTGGATCTTGCCGGTGGCGGTCTTGGGCAAGGGGCCGAACTCCACCGCCTTAGGCGCTTTGAAACGCGCCAGGTTGGCCTTGCAGAACTCGATGATCGACTCGGCGGTGGGCTGAGTCCCCTCCTTGGGCACGACGAAGGCCTTGGGCACTTCACCCCACTTTTCGTCGGGAATGGGCACCACCGCCACCTCGAGCACATCGGGGTGACGGAAGATGACGCTTTCGATCTCCACGGTGGAGATGTTCTCGCCGCCGCTGATGATGATGTCCTTCTTGCGGTCCATGATCTGGGCATAGCCGTCCGGATGCATGACCGCCAGATCGCCGCTATGGAACCAGCCGCCTTCGAAGGCTGCCTTAGTGGCCTCCGGGTCCTTGTAATAGCCCAGCATGACATTGTTGCCCCGCATGACGATCTCGCCGATGGTCTGTCCGTCCCGGGTGACGGGCTTCATGCTGATCGGGTCCACAACGTCCATGTACTGGGTTGTCACATAGGGAACCCCCTGCCGGGATTTAAGAATGGCGCGCTCTTCGGGTGGCAATTCCTCCCACTGCGATTTCCAGGCGCAGACGCTGTGAGGTCCGAAGACTTCGGTCAATCCGTAGGTATGAGTGATGTTGGCGCCCATGGCTTCCACATTTTCGATCACCTTGGGCGCCGGGGGCGCCCCGGCGGTCATGATCTCCAACCGGCGTTTGAATTTGAGGTTTTCGGCGCCCGGGTAGTTGGACATCATGATGAGCACGGTGGGCGCGGCGCACATGTGCGACACCTCTTCGGTCTCGATCAGGCGGAAAACGGCCTCCGGCAGCACGGCCCGCAGGCAGACGTGGGTGCCACCCATGGCCGTCACGGCCCAGGTGAAGCACCATCCGTTGCAGTGGAACATGGGTAGGGTCCACAAATAGACCGAATTGGAGGCCAGGCGCGCCTCCAGGATCTCGCCGATGGCGTTGAGATAAGCGCCGCGGTGGTGATACATGACGCCCTTGGGCAACCCGGTGGTGCCGCTGGTGTAGTTGATCGTGGCAATGCTGCTTTCGTCGTCCACATCGACAGCCACCGGATTGGGTGCACCGGTAGCCAGAAAGGCTTCGTATTCCGGCCCGTCAAAGGGTTGGGCGTCGCTGGCGTCGCAGATGTTGACGAACAGCTTGACCTTTTCCAATTGGGGCAGAATCGGCTCCACCGTGCCGGCGAACTCGTTGTCCACGAAGACCGCCTTGGCATCGGAGTGGTTGATGATGTAGGCCACCTCCTTGGCGGAAAGTCGGATATTGATGCTGACCAGGGTGGCACCGATCATTGGCACGGCATAGTGGGCTTCGAGCATGGGGGGGATATTGGGGCAGACGAAGGCGACCTTGTCGCCCTTGCCGATTCCGTTTTGCTTCAATGCATCGGCCAGGCGGTTGACCCGTTGATAGAACTCCTCATACGTCCGCCGCACGTTACCGTGCACCACGGCAGTCTTCTCCGGATAGACCGCCGCCGTGCGGATCAGGAATTTGACTGGGCTGAGCACGTCAAAATTGACACTGAATTCCTTCATGGATGATTTCCTCCTTGTATATGGTTTGCCCCCGACGCGTCTGGAAACTAAGGGAAGCTGTCGCCTGAACGGCTCAAGGGGTAACAATCGATGGGGCATGCGACATCCCTTGGATTGATCAGCCTGAT
Source organism: Desulfatitalea sp. (assembly GCA_049287895.1). Taxonomy (GTDB): domain Bacteria; phylum Desulfobacterota; class Desulfobacteria; order Desulfobacterales; family Desulfosarcinaceae; genus Desulfatitalea. The sequence goes on along the minus strand of JBAQGR010000202.1, from coordinate 627 downwards.
TCAGGGGGTTGTGTTATGCTGGTATTTATGGGCGATGAATGCGAATGACAATCGGATGACAACTTAATATTGGCAGGGGTGAGAACCTATGGGGAATAGGTTCCGGACCTAGATGGGTGAATCGATCGGCTGACACCAATCAACGTATCACTTCTGAATTTGCTGAGACCAGAACACGGCCATCTTCACCAGTTGGGTGTAGTGCTTGAGCCCCAGCTTGTTCTTGGTGTTTTCGCGGTAAGTCCCGATGGTCTTGGCGCTCAGGTGAAGCCGCTCGGCCATTTCACGGGTGGAGAGCCCCTCGCCGATGAGGCGGAACACCTCCAGCTCGCGATCGGTCAGCACATCGATGGGCGATTTGGTAAGGGGGGTGTGTTGGGCCACGAGGCGCTGAAACGATTTCTCCTTAACCTTCGCGCTGGCGTAGATCTCCCCTTTCAACACCTTGCGCAGCGCCTGAACCACAAGGCCGATGGCCTCCTGCTTCATGATGTAACCACGCGCGCCCGCCAACAACGCGCGCTCGGCATAAAGCGATTCGTCATACATGGAGAGCACCAGCACCGGAATCGCCGGATAACGGTTGTTGATCTCCTTGACCAGCTCGATACCGTCGCTGTCTTTGAG